>CAZQJF010000136.1:0-7421 GCA_964593735.1 uncultured Streptomycetaceae bacterium
GACAGGGAAATGGGAGCGGAGATGAGAAAGATCGTGTTGTTGTTGCTGGCATTGACCGTTTGCGCGGGATCGCCCGCTCGCGCGGCTGACGTGGCGGCGCCCGACGTGCTGGCGCGTGCAGTCACGGATGAAGTCCTTAGAATCGTCCGGGCCGACAAGGAGCTGCAGGCCGGGAATCAGCGCAAAGTGGTGGACCTGATCGAAAGCAAGGTCGCCCCGCACTTCGAGTTCGCTTCGATGACGCGCCTCGCAATGGGCCGCAACTGGAACCAGGCGAACGCCGAACAGAGAAAAGCGCTCACGCAGGAGTTCCGCATGCTCCTGGTGCGTACGTATACCACCGCGTTCACGCAGTACCGCGACCAGGCCATCGAATACCGCCCGCTGAAGCTCGGCGCCGGCGAGACCGACGTGGTGGTGAAGTCGCTGATCAAGCAGACGAGCGGACAACCGGTAAGCGTGGACTACCGAATGGAGAAAACCGACCGCGGCTGGAAAGTGTACGACGTGAAGATCGAGGGCATCAGCCTGGTCGAAAACTACCGCAACACCTTCAATTCCGAGGTGCAAAGAAGCGGCGTCGACGGGCTCATCAAGTCGCTGGCGGACAGGAACCGCGCCCAGTTCGCCAGGATGGAGACGCCTGCGAAATGATCTCGTGCAGCGGCGGGGCCTGCACGCTGCAGGGTCCCGTCACGATGGCGAACGTCGAGGGGCTGCTCGAGGAGGGCGCGAGGCAGATCGAGGGGCTCCGGGTCACGGTAGACCTTTCCGGCGTTACCGAGGTCGATTCCGCAGCGTTGAGCCTGCTGCTGGAGTGGCGCCGGCAGGCGCAACGCGCGAACCGCACCATCCTCTACATCAATCTTCCCGCCAACCTCAAGAGCCTGGCCGAGCTTTACGGTGTCACCGAGCTTATCGGTGAGGCGTGAGGCGTGAGGCGAAGCGGTAACGCCTCCGGTTTTCCCCCCTCACTCCTCGGCTCCTCGCTTCGCTCTCCTCACTCCTCACGCTTTCATGCTTGCCATCCAGGTCGAGCAGGTATCCAAGCGATACGGTGCGCTCACCGCGCTCGATGCGGTAAGTCTCGACATCGCGCAGGGCGAATTCTTCGGCCTGCTGGGGCCGAACGGCGCCGGCAAGACCACGCTCATCAACATTCTCGCCGGCCTCGTCCTGGCCACGGGCGGGCGCGCGCGTATCATGGGTTTCGACGTCGTCGAGCGTTACCGTGACGCGCGCCGTGCGCTGGGCGTGGTGCCGCAGGAGCTGGTGTTCGACCCGTTCTTCACGGTACGCGAGGCGCTCACCTTTCAGTCGGGTTATTTCGGCATCCGCGACAATCGCCGCTGGATCGACGAGGTGATGCACCATCTGGATCTCACCGGGAAGGCGGATACCAACATGCGCGCGCTTTCGGGGGGCATGAAGCGGCGGGTTCTCGTCGCACAGGCGCTCGTCCACAAGCCTCCAGTCATCGTGCTCGACGAGCCGACCGCGGGGGTGGACGTCGAGCTGCGGCAGGCATTGTGGAAATTCATCCGGACGCTCAACCTCGACGGCCATACGATAGTGCTCACCACGCACTACCTGGAGGAAGCCGAGGCGCTGTGCGGCCGCGTCGCAATGCTGAAGCAGGGACGCATCGTCGCGCTCGACTCCACGGAGAACCTGCTGCGCATGCACTCGGGGTGCTACCTGGAGCTGCGGCTCAACCACGACCGCCTGCCGCCTGCGCTCGAGCCTCTCGTCGCGGTGCGCCGCGATCCGGGCTACCGGCTTCAGCTCAAGGACTACAACGAGGTGGAGAGAGTCATCGCGGAACTGCGGGCGCACAACATCGAAATCCAGGAGCTGGAAGTGATGCGGCCCGATCTCGAAGAGATCTTCGTCCAGATCATGCACAAGGCGTGATGCGTGACCAGTGACCAGTGGCGTGTGATGAATGAAAAGCCCGTGCCGGTGAACGACACACCCGTCACCCCCAATCCGTCGGCGGCGACCGGCTTGCCGGCGCCTGTCGCCGGCCATCCGTTACAGGTCACCGGTCACTGGTCACCGGTCACCGGGTTCTACACCTTGTTTCGCAAGGAGTGGCTGCGCTTCTGGAAGGTGAGCGTGCAAACCGTGCTCGCACCGGTCCTCACGGCGCTGCTGTTTCTGGTCGTGTTCGCCTATTCCCTGCGCGGGCACGTCGAGGTTTTCGCCGGCGTGGGCTACGCCGAGTTCCTCGCGCCCGGCCTCGCGATGATGTCGGTGCTGCAGAACGCGTTCGCGAACAGCTCCTCGAGCCTGATGCAGTCGAAGATGACGGGCAGCATCGTCTTCGTGCTGTTGCCGCCTTTTTCGTACCGGGAGTTCTTTCTCGCGTACCTGCTCGCGTCCGTCGCGCGCGGCCTCGTGGTGGGCGCCGGCGTGCTCGTCGCGACGATGTGGTTCGTCGATTTGCGCATCGCGCAGCCCTTGTGGGCGATCGCTTTCGCGCTCGCCGGATGCGGCGTGATGGGCGCGCTCGGCATCCTCGCCGGGCTCTATTCGGACAAGGTCGACGAGCTATCCGCGTTCCAGAACTTCATCATCCTGCCGCTCACGTTCCTGTCGGGGGTGTTCTACTCGATACACTCGCTGCCGCCGTTCTGGCAGAAGCTCTCACTGTTCAACCCGTTCTTCTACATGGTCGATGGTTTCCGCTATGGGTTCTTCGGGCAGGCCGACGTGTCGCCCGGCTTGAGCCTCGCGATTGTCGTCGCCGGTTTCTTCGCCTTATCATTCCTGAACCTCCGGCTGATACGCATCGGCTACAAGCTGCGGCATTGATTGTGAGAAGCGTGATCCGTGAATCGTGATCCGTGATCCGAGGTTCACAGGGCATGACTCGTGATCCGGGGGCGCCTCGTGTAAAGTTATGTGTGATCCTGGATCGAGGGTCGCCGTTTTGTCGGATCACGGATCACGGATCACGCCTTTGTGAGGATAGAGTGACCAACCCTGAGCAGATCAAGCAGTGGATCGAAGAGAAGCTCCCGTGCGAGCACGTGGAGGTGCGGGGCGACGGCCAGCATTTCGAGGCAGTCATCGTGAGCCCGGCGTTCCGCGGCAAGTCGCGCGTTCAGCAGCACCAGGTGGTGTATGCCGCCTTGGGCGAGCGCATGCGCGCGGAGATACACGCGCTGTCGATGCAGACCCTCACGCCGGAAGACTGGGCCGCGCAGAAACCGTAATTCCGTCAAGAGCAGAATCAGCCACGGAATCACACGGAAAACACGGACAGAGCAAGAATGAGACGTGAAATGATCCTTATCGCTCTGCGGTTTTATTTTTCCGTGCCTTCCGTGTGTTTCCGTGGCCAATGTTTTGCGGTCTTGCCAGCGGCGCGGAATGGATAAGCTCCTCATAGAAGGCGGCGTGCCCCTCACCGGGGAAGTGGAAGTCTCCGGCGCCAAGAACGCGGCGCTGCCCATCCTTGCCGCCTCTCTGCTCACGCAGGATTCTCTCACCATCACCAACGTTCCCCATCTGCGGGACGTGACCACGATGCTCAATCTGCTGGCGCAGATGGGCGTCGCGATTTCGATGGACGAAAAGCTCGGCGTGGAGCTCAGCGCCGGGCGCATCACGAGCCCTGCCGCGCCCTACGAGCTGGTCAAGACCATGCGCGCTTCCGTGCTCGTGCTGGGCCCGCTCGCCGCGCGCTGCGGGGAGGCGCGCGTATCTCTGCCGGGGGGGTGCGCCATCGGGCTGCGCCCGGTCGACCAGCACATCAAGGGTCTGCAGGCGATGGGCGCGGAGATCGCCATCGAGCACGGCTACATGATCGTGCGTTGTTCGCGGCTGAGCGGCACGCGCATCTGCATGGACCTCGTGACCGTCACCGGCACCGAGAACCTCATGATGGCGGCCACCCTCGCGCAGGGCACCACGGTGATCGAGAACGCCGCCCGGGAGCCGGAAGTAGTGGACCTCGCAAAGTGCCTCACCGCGATGGGCGCGAAGATCCAGGGAGCGGGCACCGATCGCGTCACCATAGAAGGCGTCGAGCGATTGCACGGCGCCCGCTATGAGGTGATGCCCGACCGGATCGAGACCGGCACCTTTCTGGCGGCTGCGGCGGCCACTGGCGGCAACGTGACCCTGCGCAAGGTCCGGCCGGATATCCTGGATGCGGTGCTGGAGAAGCTGCGCGAGACGGGGGTGCGCGTGACGGCCGGACCGGACTGGATCCAGCTCGCCGCCAACGGCGCATTGAACAGCGTCAACGTGCGCACCGCGCCCTATCCCGCGTTTCCGACCGACATGCAGGCGCAATTCATGGCGCTCGACACCATTGCGAGGGGCACGGCGATGGTGACCGAAACGATCTTCGAGAACCGCTTCATGCACGTGCAGGAGCTGAAGCGGCTCGGCGCCGATATCGAAGTCGAAGGCAATATCGCGGTCGTGAAGGGCGTGGAGCACCTGGACGGCGCGAGCGTGATGGCGACCGACCTGCGCGCGTCGGCGAGCCTGGTGCTCGCGGGGCTCATCGCGCGCGGCACGACCACGGTGGACCGTGTCTATCACCTCGACCGGGGATACGAGCGGATAGAAGAGAAGCTGTCGAAGCTCGGGGCGCGGATCAGGCGCGTGCGTTGAAAGCCGCCGATGAACCCAGGATAGATTCAGCCACGGAAACACACGGAAGGACACGGACAGGATCAACCCCGAAGTTCGAGAGCAATTTACCGCCGATGGATGAACGCCGATCAGATCAAGAGCAAAATTGAGCCACAGATAAACACAGATAAACACGGATAGGATCGGATCCCGGGCATGGGGGACCGCACGCGATTCATCCTTCAGCCCTCATCCATCAGACGGCGCCAGGGCCGCGAAGCACGGACATGGAATGGCTGAAGGCGATCGAGGCGATGGCCGCCCCGTGGTGGGCTTACATCTCATGGTGTATGGAGGCGGACATCCAGGCGCCGGTCTGCAAACCGTTCTGGACCTGGGTCGCAATCGCGTGCGCCACGGCGGGAACGCTGGGGCTCGCCGGCATCGCGTACCGGATCGTCTCGTACCGCATCAAGCTTGCCGCGGCGTTGAGGGCAGAGGAAGAGCGGCAACGAATGCGTTGAGCAGAACGGAACTTGAACCGCCAAGACGCCTAGCAGTTTGTTGAAAATCGCATAGAGAGCCGTTCGTGTTGAGCGTAGCGAGGCGGAGTCGAAATATGAACGGCGTGCAATCAGACGCTTGGGACGCTTCGACTCCGTGCCTGCGGTGCTACGCTCAGCGCGAACGGCGAATTTCAACGAACTCCAAGGCCGCCAAGAAGAACAGCAATGGAACCGCAGAAAAACATAACGTAACCACTGAAGATATTCGCGAGGCACGTTCCCGGGCACGGCAGGTTGTCGTTATGTCCCACCTATTGGTCCTTGTTCGGCGTCCATCGGCGTTTATCGGCGGCTAATTCTTGTTCCTGATTTCCTTGGCGTTTTGGGCGTCTTGGCGGTAAGATGTTGTTTTTCTTGGGTTCCCCTTGATCACCATCGCCCTCTCCAAGGGCCGCATCTACGACGAAACCGTGCCGCTCCTGAAGAGCGCGGGCATCGTCGCGCGCGGCAATCCGGAATCCTCCCGCAAGCTGATACTCGGCACGAATCGCCGCGACGTGCGGCTCGTGATCGTGCGGGCGACGGACGTTCCGACCTACGTGCAGTACGGCGCCGCCGATCTCGGGGTGGCGGGCAAGGACGTGCTCGACGAGCACGGCGGGAAGGGCCTCTACCAGCCGCTGGATCTCAAGATCGCGCGTTGCCGGATGATGGTCGCCGTTCCCGTCGGCTTCAATTACCCCCGCGCGGTGCAGCAGGGGGCGCGCCTGCGGGTCGCGACCAAGTACGTGCAGACCGCGCGCGAGCACTTCGCCGCAAAAGGCGTCCACGTCGATCTGATCAAGCTCTACGGCTCGATGGAGCTCGCTCCGCTCACCGGGCTTGCCGATGCGATCGTCGACCTCGTGAGCAGCGGCAACACGTTGCGCGCCAACAATCTCACGGCGGTAGAGGAGATCGCGCCGGTCAGCGCGCGCCTGATCGTGAACCAGGCCGCATTGAAGGTGAAACACGGCGAGATCCAGCCCCTGCTCGAGGCTTTCGCCGGCGCCATCCGATGATCGAGATCCGGCGCCTCAATACCGCTCAACCCGATTTCGATGCGCGGCTCGCCAACCTGCTGGCGTTCGAATCCGCGCAGGACCCCGGGGTGGAGACCGACGTCGCCGCCATACTCGCGGACGTGAAAGCGCGCGGAGACGCGGCGGTGCTCGCCTATACGCAGCGCCACGATCGGCTGGAGGCGCCCTCGGTTGCCGCGCTCGAAGTGCCGCGCACCGAGCTGGAGCGGGCGCGGCGGCGCATTTCCAGGACGACGCGCGCCGCGCTCGAAACGGCGGCGCGGCGGGTGCGCGCCTACCACCGGAAACAGCTGGCGGTCTCCTGGCGCTATCGCGACGCCGACGGCGTCGAACTCGGCCAGCGCGTGACCGCGCTCGATCGCGTCGGCATCTACGTGCCGGGCGGCAAGGCCGCTTATCCATCGTCGGTGATCATGAACTCGGTTCCGGCGAAGGTAGCGGGCGTGAAGGAAATCATCATGGCGGTGCCGGCGCCCGGCGGCGAGAGAAACGAGCTCGTGCTCGCGGCGGCGGCTATCTGCGGCGTGGATCGCGTGTTCACCATCGGCGGCGCGCAGGCGGTGGCCGCGCTGGCCTACGGCACGCAGACGGTGCCCGCGGTGGACAAGATCGTGGGGCCGGGCAATGCTTACGTGGCAGCCGCCAAGCGGCAGGTGTTCGGCGTGGTCGGCATCGACATGGTGGCGGGGCCCTCCGAAGTGGTCGTGGTATGCGACGGCAGGACCGACGCCGATTGGGTGGCGATGGATCTCTTTGCGCAGGCGGAGCACGACGAGCTTGCGCAGGCAATATTGATCACGCCCGACGCGGCTTTCATCGAGGCGGTAGCCGCCAGCATGGCCCGGCAGCTTGCCGCCATGCCGCGCCGCAAGACGATCGCCGCCGCGCTGTCGAAACGCGGCGCGTTGATCCGCGTGCGCGACCTGCGTGAAGCGTGCAAGCTGGTGAACCGCATCGCGCCGGAGCATCTCGAGCTGTCCGTCGAAAAACCCGATGCGCTGCTGCCGATGGTGCGGCACGCCGGGGCGATCTTCCTGGGACGCGACAGCTCGGAAGCGCTGGGCGACTATTGCGCCGGGCCCAACCACGTGCTGCCGACCTCGCGCACGGCGCGCTTTTTCTCGCCCCTCGGCGTCTATGATTTTCAAAAGCGGACGAGCGTCATCCGCGTCTCGCGCAAGGCCGCCGGCAAGCTCGGCGCCGTAGCCGCGGCGCTGGCGCGCGGCGAAGGGCTGTTCGC
>CAZQJF010000137.1:0-7405 GCA_964593735.1 uncultured Streptomycetaceae bacterium
AGGAGCAGCCGGACACCGCGCTGAATCATTCTGCGATGTGCCTCATCGACGGTGTCGCCGGGAAGTATGATCACGGCGGCCACCGAAGTGAAGTCGGTCATGACCTGCGCCGCAGGATAGTCCAGCGTGACCGTCTCGGGGAGGACCTGCGTCGGCCTGGCATAGCCGACCCCCGGATGCAGCGCGACGGCTTCGAGCGGTGAGTAATCCCGCAGCAATGGCTCAGCCGCCTTCGACTACCCCGACAGACTCATGCGGCTCGCCGCTGCGCGCCTTGCGCTCGGTGGAGCGCCGGCTGAGATGCGACGCGAGTTCCTCCAGCGCTTTCTGGTAAACGTCGCGCTTGAACTCGATCACCGATTCCATGGGCGCCCAGTATTCGCTCCAGCGCCACGCGTCGAACTCCGGCTTGCGCGACGCGCGCAGGCTCACATCGCAGTCGCGCCCTACGAGCCGCAGCAGAAACCAGATCTGCTTCTGACCCCGGTAATTGCCGCGCCATTCGCGCCGCAGCCACTGATCGGGCACATCGTACCTGAGCCAATCGCGGGTACGGCCCAGGATACGGACGTGCTGCCGGTCGAGGCCCACTTCCTCCTTCAATTCCCGGTACATGGCCGTCTCCGGCCGCTCGCCCGGCTTGATGCCCCCCTGGGGAAACTGCCAGGAATGCTCCCTGACCCGCTTACCCCAAAAAACCTCATTCTTACAATTACTTAGGACTATGCCTACGTTGGGGCGATATCCATCGCGATCGATCATCGGAAACCCCCGCAGTGCAGTTCGATTCCCCGATTTTTTCACAATTCGGCATGCGAGTCACGGACGCGCGTAGAGGCGTGCACTATCGTTGCGATTCATTTTCTTCAGCCCCTGCACGAAACGGCTGAACTCCAGCTCATAGCGCGATTCGAGCTCGCGTGCCTTCACGGCAAGCTCATCCCAGCGCGGACTGCCCGGAGGGTCCCTGAAGGCGAACACGATCACGTTGCCCGGCTTGTCGGCGGGCAGGCAGAAAGTGCCGGCGGGAAACGCAGACTCGATCCTGCGCAGGTAGTCGTTGAACCGCCGGTCGCTTCCCCACAAGTTGACCACCAACACCCCGCGCTCGTTGAGCTGCTGCCGGCAGGCTTCGTAAAAGGGGCCGGAGGACAGTTCGGCAACCTGGGACTGGCCGTCGTAGCCGTCCACGAGGATCGCATCGGCGCCTTCGGCTGACTGCGCCATGCGCTCGGCGCCGTCTCCGATACATACCGTCAGGCGCGCGTCGTCCGCGGGAACGTGAAAGCACTGGCGCGCGATCGCCACCACCTGCGGACTCACCTCCACGACCTCGACCCGCGCCCACGGCATGCGGTGGTAGATGAATTTGACGAGCGAGCCGCCGCCCAGCCCGATCAGCAGAACGCGCTCGGGCCACTCGTTGAACAGCAGGAATCCCATCATGCTGCGGGTGTAGGCGAGCTCCAGGTCGTTCGGCCGCGCAAGCCGCATGGCGCTCTGGATGGTATCGGTGCCGATGTGCAGCGAGCGCACGCCGAAGCGCTCGGTGATGTACACCGTTTCCGGGTCGCCGGTGGCCTTGCGCCACAGCCAGCTTGCCAGGTTCATGGCCGTCCCGCCTTCATGGGAGATAGAAGCCCGGTAGAATAATCACTTTTTGCGGTCACAACAAATCATGCGCGTCTCGCAGTTCTTCATCTCTACATCGCGGGAAGAACCGTCCGAAGCGGAAGTCGCGAGCCACCGCCTGATGCTGCGGGCCGGGCTCATCAAGCGCCTCACCAGCGGCGTCTACACCTGGATGCCGCTGGGGCTGCGCGTGCTGCGCAAGGTCGAGAACGTGGTGCGCGAAGAAATGAACGCAGCGGGCGCGATCGAGGTGCTCATGCCCGTCGTTCAGCCGGCAGAGTTGTGGCAGGAGTCGGGGCGCTGGGAGCAGTACGGGCCGGATTTGCTGCGGCTCCAGGACCGCCACCAGCGTGACTTCTGCCTCGGCCCGACGCACGAGGAGGTCGTGAGCGACCTCGTGCGGCGGGAAATCAAGAGCTACCGCCAGCTCCCGCTCAACCTGTACCAGATCCAGATCAAGTTCCGCGACGAGATCCGTCCCCGCTTCGGCGTGATGCGCGGGCGCGAGTTCACCATGAAGGACGCCTATTCGTTTCACGCGGACAAGGCGAGCCTGGATGCGACCTACCGGAACATGTACGACTGTTACTCGCGGATCTTCACGCGGCTGGGGCTGAAGTTCCGCGCGGTCGCCGCCGACACCGGAGCGATCGGCGGCACCGGCTCGCATGAGTTTCACGTGCTCGCCGACTCGGGCGAGGACGCGATCGCCTACTGCCCGGATTCCGACTACGCGGCGAACGTCGAGCTCGCGGAGGCGCTGGCGCCCGCGGCGCCGCGTGCGTCGCCGCACCAACCGCTCGTCAAAGTGCACACGCCGGGCGTGAAGACGATCGCCGATCTGTGCGCGTTTCTCAGGATTCCACCCGAGCGCACGGTGAAGGCGGTGGTCGTGGACGGCACTGACGGCCGGCCGGTGCTCCTGATGGTGCGCGGCGACCACGAGCTGAACGCGATCAAGGCCGGGAAACTCGCCGCGGTCGCGAAGCCCGTCAACTTCACCGCGGGCGAGGCAATCCGCGCCGCATTCGGCGCCAATCCGGGCTCGCTCGGACCGATCGGCTTCCGGGGAAGCATCATCGCCGACCGGGCCCTCGCAGCGATGGCGGATTTCGCAATTGGCGCCAACGAGGACGACCATCATTACACCGGCGCCAACATCGGGCGCGATGTTCCGGAGCCGGCGTTCGCCGATATCCGCAACGTCGTTGCCGGCGATGACAGTCCGGACGGCAAGGGCGCGCTCGAGATCTGCCGCGGCATAGAAGTGGGCCACATCTTCCAGCTGCGCACCAAGTATTCGGACCGGATGAAGCTCACCTTCCTCAACGAGGCCGGCAAGCCCCAGGTCATGGAAATGGGCTGCTACGGCATTGGCGTCACCCGGATAGTCGCCGCGGCCATCGAGCAGAACTTCGACGAACGCGGGATCATTTTTCCGCGCGCGATGGCGCCGTTCGACCTCGCGCTCGTGCCCCTGGGCGCGTCGCGCAGCCCCCAGGTGCGCGAGACCGCCGAGCGGATGTACCAGGAGTTTCGCGCCGCCGGCATCGACGTCGTGCTCGACGACCGCGACGAGCGTCCGGGCGTCATGCTCTCCGATATCGAGTTGATCGGCGTCCCGCACCGCGTGGTGGTCGGGGACCGGGGACTCAAGGCGGGAACGGTGGAGTACCAGGCGCGACGTGACGCGAAAGCCACGCCGCTACCCTTGCACGATGCCGTTAATCTTGTAAAATCAAAGGTGTGGGAAGGATAGGCCGATTCTTCTGCGGTTGGTTGTGGATAGTCGCTGTTGCAGCGCCGGCCAACCTGTCCGCGGGCAACCAGATTTACGAGCCGCTGGCGGCCAGTGCGCAGGCCGCGCTGCACAAGGCGATCTCGGATCATTCCGTCCCGTACCTTGCCTTTGCTACCGAGGGCGAGGCGCGAGCCTGGTTGTCCTCGATGTCGCGCAAGCTCGCCGGGCGGATCCGCGACCGCGCCCGGCGCGAGGAATTCCTGGTCACCGTGCACTACGAAGCCAAGCGCGCCGGGCTCGATCCGCAGCTCGTGCTGGGCGTGATCCAGGTGGAGAGCAACTTCCGCAAATACGCGGTCTCCAGCGCCGGGGCGCGCGGCTTCATGCAGGTCATGCCGTTCTGGACCAGGCTGATCGGAGCCAGGGACGACAACCTCTTTCACCTGCGCACCAACCTGCGCTACGGTTGCGTGATCCTGCGCCACTATCTCGCCATCGAGAAGGGCGACCTCTATCGGGCGCTCGGCCGCTACAACGGCAGTCTCGGCCGCCCCGAATATCCCAACCTGGTCGAGCGCGCCTGGCAGCGCGACTGGCACTACCGGAACGCCGCAACGGTCAGCATGCGGCAGCAGCGTGTCCGACTTGGTCCCGACACACTCCTTACGCGGATGTTGCCGCGATGGCGCTGAGGAAGCTCTGAAAAAGGCTCACGGCGTGGCGGGTCCCGCGCGCCGAAACAGATCCTCGAGGGAAAGCTGGAGATTTTCACCCAGGGTGCCGGCGAGCGAGGCGGCGAGCTGGTCGAGCTCGTGGCCGGTCTCCCGCGGCGGAGCATGCGTGCTGCCGCGGAACACGAACAGATGATAGACGTCGGCCGCCCTGATGTCGGCGGCATCGCGGGTCAGGGTCCAGGTGCGCCGCGACCGGCCCACCCAGCCCGCCGCTCGCATCGTATCGAGGATCGCCTCGAGCCGGTCGATCGGCAGCTTTACGGCGCGGTGCAGGCGCCGCTCGTTGGCGGGCTCACCCGCGCGTTTCGTCTCCCACAGCACCCGCAAAACCTGCAGCGCATCGAGAAACTGCGAGCCGGGAAGCGGCGCCGCCTGCGACGTACGTTCGCGCCATTCCGGCAGCACCGCTGCCGCCGCCGCCCCCATCAGCACTACCAGCCACGAGAGATAGATCCACAGCAGAAAAATCGGCACGGCAGCGAACGCCCCGTAGACCAGCGTGTACGTGGGAAACTGCGCGATGTAGACCGCGAACCCGAGCTTCGTCGCCTCGAATGCCGCCGCCGCGAGGAAGCCGCCCATGAGCGCATCGCGCACGAGAACGCGCCGGTTCGGGAGCATGATGTAAAGGAGCGCGAACGCAAATCCGGTGAGCAGCATCGGCACGATCCTCAGCAGCACCTTCCCCGCGTAGGGAACGTCTTCCATCAGCCCGAGGGAGGCGCTCACCACCCATGAAGTGAGCGACAGGCTCGCGCCGATCAGGACCGGGCCCACAGTGAGCAGCGTCCCGTAAACAAAGAAGCGTTGCATCGCGTTGCGCGCCCGCGGCACCCGCCAGATCTCGTTGAAAGCGTGATCGATCGTCATGAGCACGATGATCGACGTAACGAACAGGAAAAACAATCCAACGGCTGTCAGCCTGGCCGCGTTTTCCGTGAACTGCTGGGTATACGACACGAGGGTCCGGGCGGATTCGGGGAGCACGTTCTCCACGAGGAACCGTTCGAGTTGACCCATCATCTCGCCGAACACCGGAAACGCCGAGATCAACGTCAGCGTGACGGTGATGATCGGCACGAGCGCGAGCAGCGTGGTAAAAGTGAGGCTGGAGGCGGTCTGCATGCAGCGGTCGTCGTAGAATCGACGCCACAGCATCCGCAGGAGATCCCGGAGGGGCGGGGTGTTGTCGAACTTCAGCACGAGATACCCTCAGAGTGCCTGACGAAGCGGGCTTTATATAATACTCTCGATGAACGAGATCCTCGTCCTCTACTACAGCCACACCGGCGCGGTGCGGGAGATGGCGCATCTCGTCGCGCGCGGCGTGAGTCAGGTGAACGGTGCCAGCGCGCGACTGCGCACGGTGCCGAAAGTCTCAGCGGTGTGCGAGGCCACGGCGCCCGCCGTGCCGGATACCGGCGCCCCGTACGTCGAGTTGAAGGATCTGGAGGAATGCGCGGCGCTCGCGCTGGGCTCGCCGACGCGCTTCGGCAACATGGCGGCGCCGCTCAAGTATTTCTGGGACTCGACCGGCGAACTGTGGCTGAAGGCGACGCTCGCCGGGAAGCCCGCCGCCGTGTTCACATCCACCGCCAGCCTGCACGGCGGGCAGGAAAGCACCCTCATTTCCATGATGCTCCCTCTGCTGCACCACGGCATGGTGATCGTCGGATTGCCCTATTCCGAACCCGGGCTGCTCGCGACTTCCAGCGGCGGCACGCCGTACGGCGCCAGCCACCATGCCGGTCCCGCCGGCGAGCGGCAGGTGAGCGACGAGGAGCGCAAGCTCTGCATCGCGCTGGGGCGGCGGCTCGCCGGGATCGCGGTCAAGCTCGGTAGCTAGCAGCCTGTCGGACGCGCCCCGATAATCGATCGGCGTGAATGCATGGGTGTCGCTCCGGGTTGGCGCCGAGCCGACAGGCTGTAATGGTGGTTTATTGGTCCGACCCCGTCATTCCGGTGCATCCGCTTCACGTTGTAATCTGCTATTCTCGGGCCGCAGACAAATAAATCGGGGGAGGCCGCTATGCCGTTCGTTGCGATGACCCGTGAAATGGGCTCGCTCGGCAAGGATGTCGCCGCGGCGGTTGCCGACCGTCTCGGCAGGCAGGTCGTGCACCACGAGATCATCGACAATCTCGCGAACAAGATGCGCCTGAGGAAGAGCCACGTCATCCGCTTCCTCGAGGGAAAGGCCGGGATCTGGGAGCGCCTCACCACCGACAAGACGAGCCTTTCGATTTATACCGCCGATGAAACCTTCGCGCTGGCCGAAAGCGGCCAGGTGGCGGTGATCCGCGGCTGGGGTGCGACGCATCTGCTGCGGCCCGTGCCGCACGTCATCGCGGTGCGCGTGTGCGCGCCGTTCGCGATGCGTGTCAGCCGCATGATGGAGCGGCTCAATACCGATGACCGCGATTTCGTGGTGAACGAGATCCGCCTGTCGGAGGAAGCGCACGCGGCCATCACGCGCCGCCACTTCGGCCTCAACTGGCAGGACTCGGAGAACTACGACCTGGTGCTCAATACCGAGCGGCTGTCGATCGAGGAGTGCGCCGTGGAGGTCACCAATCTGATCGGCGATCCGACGTTCCAGGAGACCGACGAATCGCGGCGCATGTTCGGCGACCTGGCGATGACCGCGCACGTGCGCTCCGCGCTGCGCCAGGACCCGCGCACCAGCCGGATGCAGCTCACCATCACCCCGCAGAACGGCGAGGTCACCCTGTCGGGGCTCGTCGACATGGGGCTCGAACCGAAGGATGCCGTCGAGGTGGCCTCCAAGGTCCCCGGCGTCAAGCGGATTGTGGACAAGCTGCGCCTGGCGATGCCGGGAGCAAGGCACCACGTCGAAGGATGAAACAGGGGCCCTGCTCCCCTGTTTCATGAGCCGGCGCGCCCGCGCCGGCGAGTCACGCTTTGCGTGCGGCGCCGCGAAGATTAACCGCATCCCGAACTGTCGGGACGTAGACGATGGCCAGAGGTAATCCGCCGCGCACATTTCATCAGCCCGGACCGGGCCATCCGCAGCAGTCCGCCCCGATTGCCGCCAAGCTGCAGCAGGCCATCGCGTTTCACCAGCAAGGACAGCTGGATAGGGCCGAGCCGCTCTATCGCGAAATTCTTGCGCAAACGCCCGCGCATTTTGATGCTTTGCACTTGCTGGGGGTGCTGCAACATCAGAACGGGATGCACGAGTCGGCCGTCGAGCTCATCCGGCGGGCAATCAAGGTGAATCCCCGTCAGCCCGGCCCGTACTCGAATATCGGTCTCGCCTTGCAGAAGCTCGGGCGGC
>CAZQJF010000138.1:0-7399 GCA_964593735.1 uncultured Streptomycetaceae bacterium
GCGGTAGGTGTCCAGCGATATCGTCAGCGTGCCCGTATCGAAATTAGTTCCGTCAGCGTCGGTGACCGTCGCGCCCGTCACCAGCGCCACGGCCGTACCCGTAGCCTCGCTGAACGCCGTACCGCCGACCGTGCCCGCGAGCACCGGGGCATCGTTCTGGCCCACCAGGCTGATGGTGCCGGTCAGTGCATTGCTCGTGATCCCCGGGGACGGGGTATTGCCCCCGTCGTTGAACGTGATCGAGAACGCCCGGTTCGCATCCGTATCGGCCACAGAGGGGTTGTTGCCGCTGTTGCGATACTGGATCGAATTGAGGATCGCCCCGATGTTGGCCGTGGTTGCGGAACTGTTCAAGTTGATCGTGAGCGTCCCCGCAGCACCGCCGCTCATCGAAGCCACACCGGTGAGCGCGCCGTTGGCGCTCAACACGTCGCCCGGCCGGAACGCGTCGGTGAAGGTCACCCTGATCGAGCCCCCGGCAAAGTTTGCCGCGTCGACGTCGGCTACGGCTGCGCCGCTCAGCAGCGATACCGTGTTCGTGCCCGTTCCCGACTCGGTCGCCGTCGGGGAGGCCACTGTTGCGCTCAATACCGGCGCGTCGTTGACCGGAGTTACCGCCACCGTGGAAGGAATCGACACTGTGGCCGTATCGCCATCCGAGGTCGCTATCTGCGTGAGCCTGAAAACGCGATCACCCGCCCTCGGTGCATCGACGTTGGTGTTCTGATAGGTGATCTCATTCACCAGCGTCTGCGCCTCTTCCGCAGTCATGGCGCCGCCGCTCAACACCACGGTTGCCGTTCCCGCGGATACCGTCACCGTATAGTCCAGGCCGTTGGTCGCCGTGGAGCCCGCGCTCCCGGCTCCCAGCGTGATGATCGTGCCATCCACCTCGATCGACTCGGCCGCGCCGTTGCGCAGTGCACCGACCCTGAAGGTCAGCCCCGAAACCGTTTCCCCGGTGTCGAGGCCCCCCACTTGGGCGCCGCTGAAAACCGTCACTGCCGCTCCCTGTGTCCCCAGGCCAGCGCCCTCCCTGAAAGTCGGATTGGCGGCCGTTGCGGTCAAGGTCGCCGTCGGGGTGGGCGGACCTTCAGTCGAGGAGTCGGGCGCAAAGAACCCCTGGTTTTCGAAGTCTTCCGCCGGGTCCACCTCCTGACCCTCGCTACTCGCCACAGGCGCATCGCCGCCCGAGGACCCGCCGCCGCCGCCGGTGCTGCTGCTTGTACTACCGAGAAGGGAGTGGCCCTCGGCGAACTGCGTTCCGGTGTCGTTGGTGAGCCAGGCCTGGAGGGAACTGCCGGGCGGCGGGAGTTGCTGGTTGATTTCGGCCAGGTCGCTTTGCTGCGTTACGACGAGCGGCTCCGAGAGCGTCGGTACTTGCAAGGCCGGCGATGGCGTACCGGAACCGTAGAATCCAGCGAGTTCGAAGGATCCTTCGGAGTAGGTAATGACGAGGTTGTCGCCGGAACGCGCGAGTTGCAGGCCTGCCGCCTGAGCGGGGTCGTCAAACGCGACCGTATCGCCGGGCTGGAGCGCGACGACGCTACCCGGTCGAACCTCGACCAGCCGTTGAATACCCTTGATGTCGGTAATTCTGAGCAGCAGTGCCATACCATCTCCCCCGCCAATGCACGACAAAGACACTGAACCTCAGTGTCCCCATTACCTTGGCAAACGTGTCCGCCCCGGACAACAACTTGATTTTACATCAAAATCTTGCCTTGCAGTGCTGGCGCCGATCATTTTCAAAGCGGCTCTGCACCAGAAACTCAACCCCTTGGCAGATGGCGCGAGTATCACACACAAGAAATTGTTCCCGAAGGTATTCCTGCACAGCCATACACCGCGCAAATAAGCCGTTCTACGACCCCAATACTATTGAAGCCGCCGCCCGCTCGATATCAGGGAAACTCCCCGCATTCGACGGGGAAATCCCGTAACAGTCTCCCTTCACCGCTCCCGTAAGGCGGTATCCCTCGTTTTCAGCAATGGCTTCAGCAGGTAATCCAGCACTGTCTTGTGCCCGGTGAGTATCTCCACCGATGCCGTCATCCCTGGAATGATCGGCAGCGGGGCGCCGTTCTTGCCTTTCAGATGGGATTGCCGCGTGCGTACCTGGATGCGGTAATAGCTTTCATCCGGCCGCTTCTCGTCGCGTATCGTGTCGGCGCTGATCTGTTCGAGCGAAGCCTCCAGGCCGCCGTATATCGCAGAGTCGTAGGCGGTGATCTTGACCATGGCCGGCAGACCGGGGTGCAGGAAGGCAACATCCGCCGGTTTGATCCGGGCCTCGATCAGCAACTGATCTTCCAGAGGGACGATCTCCATGATTTCCTGGCCCGGCTGGATGATGCCGCCGACCGTGTTCACCTTGATATTCTTGATCGTGCCGCGCAACGGCGCGCGGACGATCGTGCGCTTCACCTGGTCCGCGCGCGCCGTGTTGCCTTCCGAAACGGCGGCCAGCTCCGCCTCGTTTTTCGCCAGATCGGCCCGGGCGTCAGCCCTGAACTTGTTCTGCCGGTCCTGGAGACCGCCCCGCAGCTCGTTGACCTGCCGCTGCAGGCGCAGCAGTTCCACTTCGGAGACCACACCTTTCTTCACGAGCGGGGCGGTCATCTGCAGCTCTTCGTCGGCGAGCTGGTGGCTGCGCTTCAGCGCGGCGAGGCTCTCATCGAGTTGCAGGCGGCGTGAGCTGAACAGCTCGGTTTCCACCCGCACCTGGTCGGCCCGCACGTCGGAAGGGAAAACGAGAGATCCGCCGGTGGCCTCGGCGCGCAGCCGAGCGTTCGCCGCCCGCAGTGCCGTAATCCGCGAGTGAGTTTCCCGAAACTGCGCGCCAAATCGCGTGTCGTCTATGCGCAGCAACATCTGGTCCTTCTCCACCACGTCGCCTTCGCGCACCGGCATCTCGGCGAGAATGCCGCCTTCCAGGCTCTGGATGATTTGCTCGCGCGTCGACGGTATGACGCGCCCGGTGCCGACGGTGACCTCGTCCAGGACGGCATTGCTGGCCCAGAAGTAGCCGGCCGCCATCAACGCGATCAGCAGGAGCAGCGTCAGGCCCGACCATGGCGTAGCGTCGAGCAGGGTCGCGGCCTTGACGTCCGACATGAATTCGGTGTGGCCGCGGCCATGGGCAACGTCGCGGCGCGCGAGCTTGGCGATTTCCTTGCCTGCCATGTTGGCCATATCCCTTTCAATGAACGATCAAGACGCCTGGGTGAGCGCTTTCAGCACGGCATCGCGGGGCCCGTCGGCGACGACCTTGCCGCCTTCGAGCACGATCATGCGGTCCACCAGGCCGAGCATCGCCGGCTTGTGAGTGGAGAGCACGAGGGTGCGGCCCTTGATCACCGTCCTGAAGTGCGCGATGAATGACTGCTCGGTATTATGGTCCATCGAGCTGGTAGGCTCGTCGAGCAGGAAAACCGGCGGCGAGGCGAGCAGGGCGCGCGCAATGGCGACCGACTGCTTCTGTCCCCCCGACAAGCTTTCGGCCCGCTCGCCCACCAGCAGGTCAAAGCCGAGCGGATGGCCGGCAACCATCCGGTCGAGTCCCGCGATGCGGGTCGCGGTCATGATCATCTCGTCGTCGGCCAGAGGAGCGCCGAGGATGACGTTTTCGCGCAGCGTGCCGTAGAACAGCCGCACGTCCTGCGAGACATAGCCGATGTTGCGGCGCACATCGGCCGGATCGATCTGCTGCAGGTCGGTTCCGTCGAGCAGGACCGAGCCGCTACTGCACTGATAAAGGCCCATCAGGAGGCGCAGGGTCGTGCTTTTGCCGGAACCGACTCGACCGACCAGCGCAACGTGCTCTCCGGGCTGGATGCGGAAGGAGACGCCCTGAAGCACCGCGATATTCGTTCGCGGATAGTTGAAACAGACGTTGTTGAACTCGACCTGTCCCTTGAGGACGGGGCGGTGCAGAAACGTGCGTCCCGCAGGCCGGTCCGTCGGCAGATCCATGACGCGATTGAGAGCCAGCAACGCCGAGCGAGCATGCTGGTAGCGCGTGAGCAGGCCGGCGAGCTGGGAAAGCGGCGCAAGCGCGCGGCCGGCGAGTATGGTGCAGGCTATCAGTCCGCCTATGGTCAGGAGACCTTCGCTGATGCGATAGACGCCCCAGATGATGAGCAGCACGGCCACTGCCTGTTGAATCAGGAGAGACAGATTGACGACGAGGGAGGAGATGAACCGTGAGCGCAGGGCAGTCTCCGCGGTGAGCGCCGTGTAGCTTTCCCAGCGGCGCTGAAGAACGCCTTCCGCCGACAGCGTCTTCAGTGTTTCCACGCTTTCCACCGCTTCCACGAGGACACCGTGCTTGGCCGACGATTCGGCGAGATTCCGCTGCATCAGGTTAGCCAGGGGAATCTGCGCCAGCAGCCCTGCCAGCAGCAGCAATGGGATCGCGAGGAGCGGAACGAGACCGATCGGGCCACCGATCAGGACAATGAGCCATGTGAACAGGAATATGAACGGCAGGTCGGTCAGCGTGGTGAGCGTCGCCGATGTAAAAAAATCCCGCAACGATTCGAACTCGCGAAGATTGCTGGCGAATGCTCCGGCGGAAGGCGGGCGCGCTTCCATGCGCATGCCCAGCGCCTGGCGGAACAACTGGCTGGCGAGCAGGAGGTCGACTTTCTTGCCGGCGATGTCGAGCAGGTAGCCGCGCAACGTCCGGGCTGTGGCTTCGAAGCCGACGGCGATCGCCACGCCGGCCGCGAGAACCCACAGCGTTGCCTCGGCGTTATTGGGCACTACGCGGTCGTAGACGTTCATCGTGAACAGGGCGGTTGCCAGCCCCAGCACGTTGATCATGAGCGCGGCAACCATCGTCTCGAGGTAATAGCTCTTGAAGCGCCAGAGCGTGCCCCAGAACCACCAGCGCCCAGCGGAGGGCAACTCCTCGCCGGAACGCGCATCGCCGCGCGGCCTTGGCTGAACGAAGATGCAGTAGCCGCCATAAATTGCACCGAGTTCAGTCAGGGGGACCGCCTTGGCGCCCAGACCGGTCTCGGGAAAGATGATTTCCGCTTTTTCCCGGTCGAGGTGAGTCAGCACGCACGCCTTGCCGTCCTTGAGCAGCAGCACGGCCGGCAGCACCAGATTGGAAATGCGCCGCAGGGCGCGCTTCAGGACCCGCGCGGAGTAGCCTTGCAGTTCCGCGGCCCGTACGAACAGGCTCGGGGTAAGACGGTGGTCTTCCAGGGGCAGGCCCGCAGCGAGTGCATCGGGGGATACCGGGCGCCCGTGCAGGCGCGTGAGGATCGCCAGGCACTCGAGGAGGGCATCGTCAGGCTCGTCGCGCGGATGGATGGACTCTGCGGTCTGCGCGGTTGTCATGATGTGCGAGGGTCAAATGCCGGCCCGGAAGCACACCGTACAGCAGTCCCGGTCGGGACGCGGCGGCTTCAATCCAACGGCGCAATGCCGAGGCTCTGCACAAGCGTGCCTTTGGCAGCCTCGACTATGTATTGACTGAACATGGCATCGTAGCGACCCGCGACAAGATTAGAGCGCGCGGAGAAGGTTTCGTTCTCCGCGTTCAGGACGTCAAGCAGTGTGCGCCGGCCGAGCTCCAGCTGCTGCAGGTAGGATTCGAGTACTTCCGCGCTCAGCGCGGCGTGCTCCTGCAGGTAAGCCAGCCGCTCTTCGTTGGTGGCTTTCGCGTACAGCGCTACCTCGACTTTTTCCTCCACATCCCGGCGCGTGCCGGCTGCCGTATCGATCGCGGCATAGCGCCGTTCCGCCAGGGCCCGTTCCTGGGCGGAATCAGACCCGCCGCGGAATAGATTCCAGCGCAGTACAAACATGGCCGTATCGTTGTTGAAGTCTCCCCTGAGCCCCGATATGTTCTCGTTTCGGTTGGCGCCCAACTCGAAGTCGACGCGCGGGTAAAACGGCGCCTTTGCGCCGCGTAACGATGCTTCCGCCACGGCGATCTCGGCGTTTGCCGCGCGCACCGAAGGATTCGAAGTGATCGCGGTGTCCGCGTCGCGCTTGATGGTGTCCGTCAGGACGGGGCTGCTGGATGCGCCGGCCTTGGGCGTATCCGCGGGTTTCACCGGCGGCTCGAGCAACGCGCCCGGCCGCTGGCCAATCACCGCCAGGTAACGCGCTTCCGCTTCCCGCAGCCTGCCGGCGCGGGCGGAGGCAGTGCTTCTGGCGAGAGCGATACGACCGAGCGCCTGCTGCAAGTCCGCCCTCTGGCCCACCCCTCCCTGAACGCGCAATCGCACCTTGTCCGCCGTGCCAAGGTGCGCTTTAAGGCTCTCGTTTGCGAGCCTCACGAGTTCGCGATTCTTGAGCACATCCAGGTAGGCTTCGGTCGCTTTGAGCGCAATTTCCTCGCGTGCTTCGGCCAGACGGTTATTGGCGACGTCGAGACGCGCGCCCTGCCGCTCGACTTCGCTTTTCGTCGCTCCCCCGGCGAATATATTCTGGGTGAGGAGGATGCCGGATTCCCTCCGGTTGAGCGTAGAGGACGCGGATCCTGTCGCCCCACGGACGGTGGGAGATTCCGTGCGCTCCCGGCCAGCGCCAAGGTTCAAATCCACTGACGGGAAATAGCCGCCGCGCGCTTGGGCCAGGTCCTGCGCGGCCGCGCGCCGCAGAGCGTCGGAGGCGAGTACCTTGGGATGGGTCTTCAGTGCCGTCTGTACTGCTTGCTGGAGGCTTTGCGCGTGCAGGCTGACTGTGGGGGCCCCAGCAAGTGCGCATGCAAGCAGAATGCCGCGGCCTGCAAGTCGCCACCCCGCCGCAGTGCTATTGGCGGCGCCCATGAATCTTCCATTCATCCCTGCTCCTCGTTAGAGGTAACGCCGAAATCCAGTGCTATCGGGCAGGTAAACATACCCTTAGGCTCCCCTGAGTCGGCCTTCAATCTAAAGTTACTTATTAGCCAGCCGAGATAGTTTCATGATTTTACACAAACTTGTATAAAAATCCAGTTTTTGCCCCTCCCAAGCCCCCTCCCTTGGCGTTGTTGCACTGTTGCAACAGTTTCCGTGCCGTCCATCTCGCCAAAAGGGGCGAATCACCCTTGCCGAGGCCAATATCCACACGGTGGGCGACGAGTGTTACAGGCGCATTATCGACGACTGAGGGCACGCGTGGGAGGCTGGGCCTTCCTGTGAATTTTGCCTCAAAACCCGTGGCCCATTAATTGCTTACCTGTGTCCCCTGTGGCGCAGAGGGCTAAATGAAAATCCTTTCGAGAGAGAAATTCAAGGTCCTGGCCGAAAAGCAGGGCTGGTCGCTGCCGCGAGCGGAAGGCTACGTCGACGGCGAATCCTTCCGCCGCCGCGGCAAGCGCCCTCCCAATTACGTCCTCATCGGGATCGACGAATACTGCCAGGGCTTCCGGGCCGGATACTTCGAGCGGCAGCTG
>CAZQJF010000139.1:0-7388 GCA_964593735.1 uncultured Streptomycetaceae bacterium
TCCGCCGCCGCGTCCTTGAGCAGCCCGCTGTAGCCGCTGCGCACCGCGCCGATGGCACAGATTCCCGGAACGGACGTCTCGAGTCCATCGCCCGTGACGACGAAGGCCCGCTCGTCGCGCCGCACGTCCGGCGGCAGGTACTCCGAGTTGGGTTCGAGTCCGACGCAGGCGAAAACACCGGCGCACGCGATTTCCCGCGTCTGAGCGTCCTGCGTGCCGCGGAGCCGTATTTTCTCGACCATCTTGCCGCCGAGTATCGCGTCCACCGTGGTTTTCCACATGATGGAAATCTTGGGCGTGGCGGACACTTGCTCGACGAAATGCGGCCGCGCGCGGAAACGCTCGCCGCGATGGAGGAGGTGGACCTTGCCGCAGTACCGCGCGAGCACCAGCGCTTCCTGCAGCGCCGAATCGCCGCCGCCGATCACCGCCACTTCCTCGTTCTGGAACATCGGACCGTCGCAGTCGGCGCACTGCGATACGCCGCGCCCCTCGAACTCCGATTCACCAGGTACGCCCAGCTTTTTCATTCGCGCTCCGGAGGCCACAACTACCTGGGGCGCGGCGTAACTCGCCGCTGCCGTCTTTACTTGGAAACCTCCGTTGGACGGCACAACAGCAGTCACACCTTCCTGGACGCTCGCCACGTTGAGTCCGGCGTTCGCCTCCATCAACTCCGACGCCAGCTCGGCGCCGGAGGTCTGCCGGTCCTCGGGATAGCCCTCGAGCTCGTTGATGTTGATGACCAGCCCGCCGAACAGGTTCGCTTCGAAGGTCGCGACCTTGAGGCCCGCGCGCGCGGCTTCCTGGGCGCACGTAAGTCCGGCTATGCCTTCGCCGATCACTATCAAGTCATATGAGGCCATGGGAATTCCTTGAGGGTTTCGTTAGATGATAAGGCAGGCTGGAAGGGGTGGCTCGTGGCTCGTTACTCGTGGCTGGTCCCAGGCGAAAGGAAACCGGAAGGCGCGGCGCGCATGAGGCACGAGCAACGAGTAACGAGTAACGAGCCACCCCTTCATGCTTCTAATATCTGCGCGCGGGCGGCCGCCCCTTGCCGGCAGGCACCGAGGGGCGCGCCGGCGCGGAGCCTGGCGCGGAAGGCTTGAGCGGAGCGGCGGCGCCCAGTATGGGGACCGGATCCTTGCGCATTTTTCGCGCATCGCCGACCCGCTGGGTAATCCCCAGGCCATCGAGGAACTCGAGTATCTGAATCGCAAGCCCGCGGCCGGTGCCCGTCGCATCGCGGTACTGCGCCGCGGTGAACATGCCGTTCGCGCTGGTCTTCGAGACCTCCGCCGCAGTGGCGGCGAGCGCGGCGACCGTCGCACGCGGGTAGAAGCGGTCCGGCGTGACGCGCATGGGATCGCCGCTGCGCATCTTGCGGTGCAGGAAATCCTTGAGCGTGGTGTCCTTGAGCTTGAGCGCGGCCGCCAGCTCCGGCACCGTCGGGGGCGCCGCGCCGCCCTGCTGCAAGGCGGGAAGCACCGCTTGCCACAGCTTTTCGTCTTCCGGGTTGGAGGTGGCGTTGTGCCCCGGCATGCGCGCAACCGATCCGGAGAGCTCCAGCTTGCGCTCGTCCGCCAGGGCGCGCAGGACGGACTGGAACACTTCGACGGGCAAACGCGGCGCGACGATCTTGCGCAGCGCCTCCGCCTCCATGCCGAGGGCCTGCGGGTGGCCGCGGTGGAATTCCGCGAGCGTGCCCGGTATCCCCTCGCGCAACTCCCGGTACCGCGCCTGCTTGACCGCGATGCGGTGCTCCTTCCCCAGCACGGCGATCCCGGATTGCGAATAAATCTTCTGAGCATGGCCGGGCGTCACGTTGAAGATGCGCTCGAGCCGCGCGAGGTCTACGCCTTCCTCGGCAATTTCCATGAGCGCAGCGAGCGCAGCCTGCGGGCTTCCCTGCGAAAGCGCGACCAGTTCGGCTTCACGCACGCGGGCCGCCCGGCGCCCCGGGGGCGGGGCAGGGTCGAGCACGACGCCTCCGCCCAGCGTGCGGCGCGCCGATTGGTCGCGCAGGATGAAACGGTCGCCGTTCAGCGCGCCCACCGGCTTGTCCAGCACGAGTTGCGCCAGTGCGGATTCGCCGGGACCGATGGCGGCGCCCCTGGGAACCGCGATACGGGCCGTGACGTCGGCGGTCGCCAGGTGCAGGTGCAGCGGCGTCCAGTGCTCCAGCGGCTCGCCCGCGAGCAGCGAGACGCGCGCATCCAGGCGCTGGGTCGGGGCGTGGATCGCTTCGGCGAGCGCCCAGTCGCCGCGAGCGACGGTTTCGAGATCGCTGCCCGCCAGGTTCAGGGCGCAGCGCTCCCCGGCGCCGGCCCGCTGCGCGGATTGCCCATGGATCTGTATGCTGCGCACCCGCACCGGCGCGCCCTTGGGAGAGATGACAAGCTTGTCCCCGACCGCGACGGAGCCGTTGAACACCGTGCCGGTCACGACGGTACCGCTGCCCGCGATGGTGAAAGCACGGTCGATCGCGAACCGGAAGTGCTGCCCTTCGGTGCTGCGCGCCGCGCGGGCCCGCGCCGCGGCATGGAGCCGCTGGCGCAGGGGGTCGATGCCGGAATTGGCGACGGCGGAAACCGGCAGCACCGGGACTCCGGCGAGGGTGGTGCCGTCGAGCAGTTCACCCACTTCCTGCACCACCTGCTGCGTGCGCTCTTCGGCCACGCGGTCGATCTTGGTGACCACGGCCGCGCCTTCCCGCACCCCGAGCAGGTCGAGTATGTGCAGGTGCTCTCTCGTCTGCGGCATCACGCCATCGTCCGCGGCCACGATCAGCAGCGCGTAGTCGATGCCGCAGACGCCTGCGAGCATGTTGCGTATGAACCGCTCGTGCCCCGGCACATCGACGAAACCGATCAAGCCGCCGCCTTCGAGCGGCAGGTAGGCGAATCCCAGATCGATGGAGATGCCGCGCGCCTTTTCCTCCGGCAGGCGATCGGTGTCCACGCCCGTGAGTGTCTTCACGAGGAGCGTCTTGCCGTGGTCTATGTGGCCGGCGGTGGCGACGATCATCTGATAATGCGTGGCTCGTTGCTCGTCACTCGTTTCTGGTCCTGTGCAGTTGGCTTCAAACAGAGTCGAGCCACGAGCCACGAGTGACGAGTCACCCCTTGATGTCCTTCAAATCGAGTTGATTCAGTTGCGCGACAAATTCATCCTCGTGCTCCAAACAGCGCAGGTCCATGATGAAGGCGCCGTCCTTGACGCGGCCGATCACCGGGACGGGCAGGGCGCGAAACGCGCTCGATATCTCCGCCGCGCGCGCGCTGCGGCGCTTGCCGGCAGCGGCAACCGCGATACCGGCGCTGGGAAGCAGGTCGACCGGCAGCGAGCCGCTTCCGATCTGGCTCATGCAGCTCACCCGGGCCGCGTCGGCCTTGCCCGAGACGGCGCCGGCGACGGCCGGAAGCAGCCTTTCGGCCTGTTGCTCGATATCGGCGAGCGCGCGCGTGAGCAGCCTGAGCGTGGGCAGTTCCGCGCACAGGCGCTCGGGATCGCTGTAGAGGGCAAGGACCGCTTCGAGCGCCGCGATCGTCAACTTGTCCACGCGCAACGCGCGCTTGACCGGGTTCCTGCGGATCTGGTCGATCAGGTCCTTGCGGCCGACGATCAGCCCCGATTGCGGTCCGCCCAGCAGTTTGTCGCCGCTGAAGGTGACGATGTCGGCGCCCGCGGCGAGCGCGTCCCGCGGCGTGGGCTCGTGCGGCAACCCATAGTCCTCGAGGTTTATCAGCATGCCGCTGCCCAGGTCGGTGATCAGCGGCAGCTTGTGCTCGTGGGCGAGCCCGGCGAGTCGGTCTTCCGCGACCGACGCGGTAAATCCGTGGATGGCGTAATTGCTGGTGTGGACCTTCATCAGCGCCGCGGTGCGCGGCGAGATCGCGGCGGCGTAGTCCTTCAGATGGGTGCGGTTGGTGGTGCCGATTTCGCGCAGCTTGCAGCCCGCGCGCGCCATGATATCGGGCATGCGGAAGGCGCCGCCGATCTCGATCAGCTCGCCGCGCGACACCACCACCTCCTTGCGCAGGGCGAGGGTGTTGAGCGTCAAATAGACCGCCGCCGCATTGTTGTTCACCACCAGCGCCGCCTCCGCGCCGGTCAGCCGCGTCAGCCGGCGCTCGACGTGGTGATCGCGTTCTCCGCGCTCGCCGCCCTCGAGATCGAATTCGAGATTGACCGGGTGCGTCATCGCCTGCGCGACCGCCCGCGCCGCGCTCCCGGGCATGACCGCGCGCCCGAGATTGGTGTGCAGCACCGTGCCGGTCAGGTTGAAAACGGGCTTGAGCGATGACCGCGTATCGAGCGCCAGCCGCGACGCGCACTCCGCGACGAAGCGCTCGTCGTCGAACGATGCGCCCGCCGCGGAAGTATCGGCGCCGAGCGCGCCGCGCAGTTCCGCCAGCAGCGCGCGCGCCGTGCGGGTTACCGAAGTGCGGCCGTAACGCTGGACGAGATTCTCGACGGCGGGCAGCTTGAGCAGCCGGTCGAGAGCGGGGATCGCGCGACGCGCGGAGGGCACGCCATTCAACATGGCGGGTATCCCGGTCGAATGGCTCTCTCGGACATTGCGGATTCGAGGTGCATGCAGGGCGTGTCAGTTTATCGCAAGTCTTTGAACCTGTGGTGGTCCGACGGACTGGAGACTAGAAGCTATCTCAAAAGCCCTAATTGACGCGCGGGTCAAGATAAAAACAGACAGGATGACAGGATTTACAGGATGTTTTCCAGGTTGCAATCCGGTTCATCCTGTTAATCCTGTCGGTGTTCCGTTTTTGAGACCGGTTCTAGGGACTAGGAACTGCTGAAGACCAGGAGCAGTCGCACCGACGAGCGGTAGGAACTAAAAAGCCGCGCATTGCGCGGCTTTTAGTCTCCAATCCTCAGTCTCCAGTCACTACTCGAAGAGTCTTTCAGGGAGAGGCAGTCCCGCGAGATCCTGAGGCGTAAGCCGCACATTCGGCTCGATGCCGAAGCGTTCGAGCACGTGGATCAACTGGCGCGCGTGCTGCGCCGAGTGCCAGGTCGAGCGCTCGAACACGACGTGCATGGGCTGCATGCCGTAGTACGTTTTCATCTCGACGGCGAGAGTCTTGTCCGGCACCTGGTCCCACCACTTTTGCAGTCTTACGATCACGCCCTCGCCGTAGCTGGCGATCTCCTCGCCGGTCATGCAAGTGCCGTCTTTCGGCGGCACGTTGGCATGCTGCACCGCGTACTCCTTTCCGTCGATTACCGACTCGAGGTACGCCTCGGCGATGCGGAACGCATGGTGGGATAGCAGCCGGATCGAGCGGTCGCGGTTTTCGATGACTTTCTCGTTGATGCGCCCGGAGGGCATCTGCCGCACGTACCGTTGCAGGGCGCGCAGCACGAGTATCCATTTCTTGATGAGCTCGGCCGGGGGCAGCGGCTTGTGCCCGGTGCCCTGCAGTCCGACGAACTCGGCGACGTCCTCGAGGTTCTGGCCGAAGACGTAGTTCCCGCCCTTGGACACGACCGGAACGTTGCGTATCCCCAACGCCAGCAGCTTGTCGCGGCCGCCGGGGTCGTTCAACACGTCGATCACGACGTGATCGATACCTTTTTTCGAAAGAAACTCTTTCGCTCTAAGGCAGCTGCTTCACCCGGGCTGGGTGAAGAGTGTAAATTTTTCGGTGACGGTGTCCATAGGGCCTGAATAAGGTATGAAGGTATATGCCGGGTGGCTGCTTGATTGAGGAACCGGTTCAAGCGTAACTCCCGTCGCGACCGAGCGCAAGTCTTGTCATCCTTTGGCGCCGGACGCGCGTTGATCCGATGCTATAATGGCGCGCCTTTTTTTTTCCCGCCGTCCGCAGAAGTCCACGAGATGAAGCTCATCGGAACACCGACCAGCCCGTATACACGCAAGGTGCGGGTCGTGCTCGCGGAAAAGCGCATAGACTACGAGTTCGTGGTGGACTCGCCCAATGACGCCGCCACCCGGGTGCCCACCTACAATCCGCTCGGAAAAGTGCCGGTCCTCGTCACGGAAGACGGGACCAACATCTTCGATTCGAGAGTGATCGTGGAGTACCTCGACAGCGCGAGCCCGGTTACCAAGCTCATACCCGAGGACATCCGCCAGCGCATCCAGGTGCGGCGCTGGGAAGCCCTTGCGGACGGCTGCACGGACGCTGCGATAGCGGTGGTGATGGAAAAGCGCCGCGCGGCCAATCAAACATCGGCGAAAGGGGCCATCGCCCGCCAGCAGGGCAAGATCGACCGGGCGGTCGCGGTGATGGCGGAGGAACTGGGCACACGGAACTGGTGCAGCGGGGAGTCCTACAGCCTGTCCGATATCGCCGTCGGGTGCTCGCTGGGATATCTGGACTTGCGGCTGCCCGACGTGAACTGGCGCAAAGCCTACCCCAATCTCGCCAGGCTGACCGAACGTCTCGCGCGGCGGACCTCGTTCAAGGACACTATGCCGCCGGTGGCGGCATAAAGGATGAAGGATGAGGGATGAAGGATGAGGGATGAGGGATGACCCCCGCATTGCGGAGAATCGATTTTAGGTCATCCTTCCGCCTTCATCCTTCATCCTTCGATTATTCCTCCTCCCAGGCACACCCGGCTTTCGTAGATCACGACTGACTGGCCGGGCGTTACCGCCCACTGCGATTCGGCAAACTCGACCTCGCAGCTGCCCGCCTCGATGCGCGCGATGCTGCACGGCGCATCCTTCTGGCGATAGCGTGTCTTGGCCGCATAGACCCACTGGCAGTGCGGCGCCGTGCCGCTGATCCAGCTCAGGTCCGTCGCCGTCAACCGGTCCCGGTAAAGCGCCGGATGGTCGTGGCCCTGCACGACGATCAGGCGGTTGTGCTCGAGGTCCTTCGAGGCTACGTACCACGGCTCGCCGTCGCCCTCGCGCTGACCGCCGATGCCCAATCCCTGGCGCTGGCCGAGAGTGAAGAACGTCAGTCCCTGGTGGTGCCCGATCACGTCGCCTTCAGGCGTCCCGATCTCTCCGGGGCTGTCGGGCAAATAGCGCTTGAGGAACTCGCGAAACGGCCGTTCGCCGATGAAGCAGATGCCAGTCGAGTCCTTCCTGTCGTGGTTCTGCAGTCCTGCGCGCCGCGCGATCTCCCGCACGTCGCGCTTCCACAGCCCGCCGAGCGGGAACAAGGTGTTCGCGAGTTGTCGCTGGTCGAGACGGTAGAGGAAGTAGCTCTGGTCTTTGGTGCCGTCCTCGGCCTTGAGCAGCTGGTAGGCGCCGTCGCGCTCGCGCACCTGCGCGTAGTGGCCGGTGGCGATGCAATCGGCGCCGAGGCCGAGCGCATGGTCGAGGAAGGCGCGGAACTTGATCTCGGCGTTGCACAGCACGTCGGGATTCGGCGCGCGCCCGTCGC
>CAZQJF010000140.1:0-3746 GCA_964593735.1 uncultured Streptomycetaceae bacterium
TGAGATCGGTGATCAACTGCTCGATGCTTGCGGTCGCGATGGGATCGAGCGCCGATGTCGGCTCGTCGAACAGCAGGATTTCGGGATTGGTCGCCAGCGCGCGGGCAATGCACAATCGCTGCTGCTGGCCGCCCGAGAGGTTGAAGGCCAGTTCGCTCAGACGGTTCTTCACTTCGTCCCACAGCGCCGCGTTGCGCAGCGCGTCCTCGACCTTCTCGTCGATCATGGCGCGTTTGCGTTCTCCTCTTACGCGCAGGCCGTACGCCACGTTCTCGTAGATGGATTTCGGAAAAGGGTTCGGCTTCTGGAAGACCATGCTGATGCGCATCCGCACCTCGATCGGGTCCACGACGGGATTGAGGATGTTCGTATTGTCCGGATACAACATGATCTGCCCCTCGTAGCGGTTGCCGGGATACAGGTCATGCATGCGGTTGAAACAGCGGAGGTAGGTGGACTTGCCGCAACCGGAAGGCCCGATCAGCGCCGTCACCTGCTTCTCGTAGATCGGCATGCTGATGTTCTTCAGGGCCTGGAATTTGCCGTAATAGAAGTTGAGCGCGGTGGATTCCGATTTCTTGACCGGAACGTGGCCCGCTGCGGACGCTGCCGTCGCGGAAATTTCGGGCGCGGAAACTCTCACCATTTGATGTTCTTTCTCAGCCGGTACCGGATATAGATCGCGAGCGCGTTCATCGACAGGGTCATGACAAGCAAGACGACGCCGGCGGCCGCGGCATTCACCTGAAACGCCGCCTCGGGACGCGAAGTCCAGTTGAACATCTGGATAGGCATCACTGTGAATCCCGACATGAGCCACTCAAAGGAAAGGAACGGCGGTTCAGCCTTGATCGGCGCCTCCGGCAAGAAAGCGATAAACGTCAGCGCGCCAACCGTAATGATCGGCGCGGTTTCCCCGATGGCGCGCGCGAGCCCGATAATCACGCCGGTCAGTATTCCCGGCATCGAGTAGGGAATGATGTGGTGTGCCGTGGTCTGCCATTTCGTGGCTCCCAATGCGTAGGCGCCTTCACGGATCATGGCTGGAATCGAGCGTATCGCCTCCCTGGTTGCCACGATTATGACCGGCAATATCAAGAGTGCCAGCGTCAGCCCCGCAGTCAGAACGCTCTGGCCCAGGCCAAATTGATATATGAACAGGCCCAGAGCCAGCAGCCCATAGACAATCGAAGGTACTCCAGCAAGGTTGGTGACGTTGATCTCGATGAGGTCCGTCACCCAGTTCTTGGGCGCATATTCCTCGAGATAGACACCGGCGCCAACGCCCAACGGCACCGCCGTGCAGATCGTGACGATCATCACCATCGTGGAACCGATCCACGCCGAGAGGATTCCAGCCTGGTCGGGCTTGCGTGAGGGGAAGCTGGTAAAGAAATCCCAGGTCAATCGCGGTGCGCCGTCGATCAACATGTCGAGAAACAGCGCCAGAAAAGTCAGCACCCCGATCATCAGCGAAAACAGACCGATGATGCCGAACGCGAGATCCCAACGCTTGTGGCGTGCGATCAGCGCGCGGATTTCCTGAACCTTGGCCGCGGTGGAGTCGCTCATGAATCAATAGGCCTGACGAAAGCGCTTGCGCAACAGGTGCCCCAGCACGTTGAAGAACAGCGTCATCAACGCGAGCGTCAGGCCCGCCGCGAAAATCGTCTGATAGCCGATGCTGCCATGCGGCAGGTCCCCCAGGGCCACTTGCACGATATAGGCCGTAATGGTGGCCGCCGGCTCCATCGGGTTCCACGTCAGTTTGGGCTGCATGCCCGCGGCGACCGCGAGTATCATCGTTTCGCCCACCGCGCGGGAGATGCCGAGGATGTAGGCAGCCGCGATTCCCGAGAACGCGGCGGGAGTCACGACATGGATTGCCGTCTGGTAGCGGGTAGCGCCCATGGCGTAAGACCCCTCCCGCAGGGCCATCGGCACCGCACGCATCGCGTCCTCGCTGACGGAGCTCACGTAGGGGATGATCATGATCCCCATCACCAGGCCCGCCGAGAGCAGGTTGAATCCAGGCAGCTCGGGAAATATGATCTGCAGCAGCGGCGTGACGAACAGCAGAGCGAAATAGCCGTAGACGATGGTGGGTATGCCGCCGAGCATCTCGAGGAACGGCTTGGCGATCTCGCGCACCGCGAACGGCGCGAATTCGGAAAGATAGATGGCGATGATGGTGCCGAGCGGGATGGCCACCAGCAGCGCCACGGTGGAACTGACCAGCGTTCCGGACAGCAAGGGCATGATCCCGTAGTGCGCATCGGAAAACAGCGGCGTCCATTGCGTGTCGGTCAGAAAGTCCCACAGCGAAACGACCTGGAAGAAATCGTAGGATTCCTTGAGCAGGATGAGGACGATCCCGACGGTGGTCGCAACCGATACGAGCGCGGCGAGGAACAGGATGAACTCGATGATGCGTTCCTGCACATGGCGTAGCTTGCGGCGCGCAAGACGCTCGCTGACGAACGATTCCGGCAACGTATCTATCCTGTCGGCCTGCGAAATCGAGGTCATTCTCGTCGCTGTCGCGTGATTATGTCAGGTTGAGAGGCGGTCAACCACCGATCAAAAAGCGGGAGGGGTGAACGACACCCCTCCCGCGCCTCCAAGCCGCTGAACGCTGGCTAGAGCTTGGCTGGACGATTCAGAAGATCATCCAGCTTGACGCCGACTTCGGCCTTGCCGCCGAAGCCCGTGCCCAGCTTCTTTCCCTTGAAGTTTTTCATTGCCAGGTCGTAGTGCTGCTTGCCGAGTGGCACGTAGCCTACTTCCTTGGACAGCTTGGCCCCGTGCGTCAGATAAAACTCGATGAACTCCTTCACCTCGGGCCGCGACATCGATTTTTCGCTGACGTAGATGAAAATCGGACGGGCCAGGGGCTGGTAGGTGCCGTCCATCACGGTCTCGATTCCCGGGCTCACCGCCTTGGTCGTGCCCTTGTTGACGATGGGAACCGCCTTCAGCTTGTCCTTGTTCTCAACGTAGTAGGCGAGGCCGAAGTAACCGATTGCGTTCACGTCGCGCGACACGCCCTGAACCAGCACGTTGTCGTCCTCGCTCGCCGTGTAGTCGCCGCGGCTGGCCTTTTCCTTGCCGTTGATCGCATCCGTGAAGTAATCGAACGTGCCCGAATCCGAACCGGCGCCGAAGAGCTTCAACGGAGCATCAGGCCAGGCAGGATTCACCTGGTTCCACTTGGTGATCTTCCCCTGCGCGCCCGGCTCCCACATCTTCTTGAGTTCCTCGACCTTGAATTCCTTGATCCAGGTATTCTTCGGGTTAATCACCACGGTGAGCGCGTCGAACGCGACCGGCAGCTCGACGTACTTGATGCCGGCTGCAGCGCACGCCTGCATCTCCTTCGCGGTAATCGGACGCGACGCGTCGGAGATATCGATCTCGCCGCGGCAGAACTTCTTGAAGCCTCCGCCCGTGCCGGATATACCCACCGTCACCTTGATCTTGCCCTTCTTGGCTTTCTGGAATTCTTCCGCCACGGCTTCCGAAATCGGATAGACCGTGCTCGAGCCGTCTATTTTTACGGTTTGCGCGTTGGTGATGCCCGAAAAACCGAGCGCTAAGGCGACGGCGGTCAACGTACCCAACATTCTGAAACAAAATATTTTTTCCATTCCAATCTCCTGTCTGTCCATGGGCGGTTTTGAACTCAACGCACTTCATGGTAAACAGCCCCGGTTACAGTTTCATGACAATTGTGACAACGCTCCTCG
>CAZQJF010000140.1:3846-7374 GCA_964593735.1 uncultured Streptomycetaceae bacterium
CTCGTCCAAGATGCCGGAAGCGTCCGGAAACGTTACAGCGGGACGGCTAAGCGGCTTTTCGCACCGCCGCCGCGATGTGCTCCGCCCAGTGTTCGATCCGTGCGGCGTTTCGTCCTTCGACCATGACCCGGATCACGGGCTCGGTGCCGGACGGCCGCAACAGTATGCGGCCGCCTCCGTCGAGATCGGCCTCGGCTTCCGCCACGGCGCGCTTCACCTCCGTGCGTCCCACGACGTCTGCCTGGTTTCCGACAGCCACGTTGAGCAGCACCTGCGGGAACAGCGCGAGCGCGCCCGCCGCTTTTGAAAGTGTGGTGCGGCTCTCTATCAGGGCGCGCAGCACCTGCAGCGCGGAAATAATGCCGTCGCCCGTGCTGTGCTTGTCGAGGCACACGATGTGGCCCGAATTCTCTCCACCGAGCTGCCAGCCGCGCTTCGCCAGCATCTCCAGCACGTAGCGGTCACCCACGCGCGCTCGCGCAAACGGGATCTTGAGCCTGCCAAGGGCCTGCTCCAGGGCGAGATTGGTCATCAGGGTCCCGACTACACCCTTGGCGAGCTCGCCGACCTGCCTGCGGTGGCGTGCAATGACATACAGGAGCTGGTCTCCGTCATAGAGCTTGCCGGAACCGTCCACCATCACGAGCCTGTCGGCGTCTCCGTCGAGGGCGATTCCGAGATGCGCGCGGCTGTGCTTCACCGCCGCCTGCAACGCCTTGGGCGAGGTCGCGCCGACCTCGGCGTTGATGTTGAAGCCGTCCGGACTCGTGCCGACCGATTCCACGTCGGCGCCCAGCTCGTGAAATACGTGTGGCGCGATGTGGTAGGCCGCGCCGTTGGCGCAGTCCACCACGATGCGCATGCCGCGCAGATCGAGATGGGTCGGGAACGTACTCTTGCAGAACTCGATGTAGCGCGCGGCGGCGTCTTCCATGCGGCGCGCTTTCCCAAGCTTGGCGGAACTCATGCACTCGAAGGGCTTCGCGAGCTCCCGCTCGATCGCGCTCTCCGCCGAGTCCGGCAGCTTGGTCCCGTTGCCGGAGAAGAACTTGATGCCGTTGTCGTCGTAGGGATTGTGCGAAGCGCTGATCACGATGCCGGCGGAGAGCCGCAGCGCGCGCGTGAGATAGGCGACCGCGGGGGTAGGCATCGGACCCACCAGCAACGTGTCGACGCCGGCTGCCGACAACCCGGCTTCGAGCGCGGACTCGAGCATGTAACCCGATACGCGGGTGTCCTTGCCGATCAGCACCGAGGGGTGCTCGGAGCCTTTCGCCCGCCCGCTCACCAGCACTTTGCCGGCAGCGTAGCCGAGTCGCATCACGAAGTCGGGCGTGATGGGCATCTCGCCGACCTTGCCGCGCACGCCGTCCGTACCAAAGTATTTTCTGCTCATTGAAAACCCGCTGTGGTTAATTCAATTTTTCAACAGCCTGCCACATTGCCAGCGCGTCGCGCGTGGCGGCTACATCATGCACGCGCACGATACTCGCGCCGTTCTGCACCGCGATCAGCGCCGCGGCGATGCTCGCGGGCAACCGGTCTTCGGCCGGCCGGCCGGTAATCCGGCCCAGGCTGGATTTCCGCGACCAGCCGACCAGCACCGGCAATCCCATGCCGGTGAATTCGGCCAGGCGGCGCAGCAATTCGAGATTGTGCTCGACGGTCTTGCCGAAGCCGAATCCCGGGTCTATGACCATGCGGCTGCGGTTGATGCCGCCGCCTTCCGCGGCGGCAACCCGGGCGGAGAGAAATTCCCCCACCTCGCGCACGACGTCGCCATACGAGGGCGAAAGCTGCATGGTACGCGGCTCGCCCTGCATGTGCATGAGGCATACCGCGCAGTCGCCCGCCGCGACCGTCTTGCGCGCCTCCGGGGCCGCAAGCGCGGTGATGTCATTCACCATGGCGGCCCCTTCCGCCATCGCGGTGCGCATCACTTCCGGCTTCACCGTGTCCACGGAGAGCGGCACCGGCGAGTCACGCAGGGCTCGCAGGATGGGAACTATGCGCGCGAGCTCTTCGTCCGCGCTGACGGGCGCCGCCCCGGGGCGGCTCGACTCGCCGCCCACGTCGACGATGTCCGCCCCCTCCTCGATCAGCTGTCGAGCGTGTGAGATTGCCGCTTGCGGCGCCAGGAACCTGCCGCCGTCGGAGAACGAGTCTGGCGTGACGTTGACGATGCCCATGATGAGCGGCCGCTCGAGCGGGAGCGTGAAGCGGCCGCACTGCAGGAAAGGCGTGAGGAGTGAGGAGTGAGGAGTGAGGGGGCTGCGAGACATCAGGTCGCGCGCGTAGATGGGCGACACCTCACCCCTTACGCCTCACGCCTCACCCGGTTCACGCCGCCTGGGGCGGAGTTGCCGGGGCGGTTGCGGTGGGCGGCGGGCTGTCCTTGGATTGCGGGGAAGGCGGCGTCGCCGGCTTGGGAGGACGCGGCGGGCGGCCTTCGACGATGTCCTTGATCTGCTCGGCGTCTATGGTCTCCCACTCCATCAGAGCTTTGGTCATTGCCTCGATCTTGTCGCGATTTTCATCGATGATCTTGTGCGCCACCGCGTACTGCTCATCGATGATGCGGCGGATCTCCGCATCCACCTTCTGCATCGTGATCTCGGAGACGTTCTTGTGCATCGTCACCGAGCGGCCGAGGAACACCTCGCCCTCGTTTTCGCCGTAAACCATCGGCCCCATCGAGTCGGACATGCCGTAGCGCGTCACCATGTCGCGGGCAAGTTGCGTGGCGCGCTCGAAATCGTTCGCAGCGCCGGTGGAAATATCGTGCACGAAAATATCCTCGGCAATGCGCCCGCCGAACAGGAAGCTGATCTGCGCCAGGATCTGCTTCCGGTACTGGCTCAGACGGTCGCGCTCGGGCAGCACCCAGGTCAGACCGAGTGCGCGCCCCCGCGGAATGATGGTGACCTTGTGCACGGGGTCCAGGCCCGGAAGCATCGCGCCGACGATGGCATGCCCCGACTCGTGATAGGCGGTTGCGCGCTTTTCTTCCTCGGTGATGACCATGGATTTGCGCTCGGGCCCCATGAAGATCTTGTCCTTGGCCCGCTCGAAATCCTCCATGTCCACGAGTCGCTTGTTGCCTCGCGCCGCGAACAGCGCCGCCTCGTTCACGAGGTTCGCGAGATCCGCGCCGGAGAAGCCGGGCGTGCCGCGCGCGATGATATCGGCCTTCACGTCCGGCGCCATCGGTACTTTGCGCATGTGCACCAGCAGGATCTGCTCGCGTCCGCGGATATCGGGCAACGGCACCACGACCTGCCGGTCGAAGCGGCCTGGCCGCAGCAGCGCCGGATCGAGCACGTCGGGGCGGTTGGTCGCAGCAATGACAATGACGCCGGAGTTGGTTTCGAAACCGTCCATTTCCACCAGCAGCTGATTGAGGGTCTGCTCGCGTTCGTCGTTGCCGCCGCCCAGCCCCGCGCCGCGCTGGCGCCCGACGGCGTCGATCTCATCGATGAACACGATGCAGGGGGCGTGCTTCTTGGCGTTCTCGAACATGTCGCGCAC
>CAZQJF010000141.1:0-7327 GCA_964593735.1 uncultured Streptomycetaceae bacterium
CGATGAGATACATGAGGCCGTACCAGCGCACGGCGAGGGGGCCAAGCTGCAGCGCAATGGGATCGAACTGTGGGTGAACTAGCATGAGGGGGAAAGGTTCATCGGAAGTGCCGGCATGTTCGATCGTGCGCGGGGCGCCGCCTTCTCCGGTGAAAGGAAAGCTGTTCGGCCCTCAGCTTCAACGGGCGTCATCCAGCAGCTTTTTGAGCTGATCCGCGGGAATCGCGCCCGTCACGCGCTGCCCGTCGGCGAAAAACAACGTCGGCGTGCCGTTGATGCCCTTTTGCCGGCCAAAAGTCAGAATCTTGTCGATCGGCGTGTCGCACGCGCTCGCGGTCTTCGGCGGGATGCCGTTGAGCATCATGTCGTTGTAGACCTTGACCCGGTCCGATGTGACCCACCACGTGCGAAAAGAGCTCACCCCGGGGGGTACTGCCTGAACAGACGTGCGTTGAGCTCGACGCCGGGAAAGCGGAAGCGATTGGCCGCAAAGCGCGCGATCTCGCCGTCCGAAAGGCGCGTGCGGATCGGCAGGCTTCCGGAACTCCTGCTTTCGTCGAGCAGTTTCTTGAAGCGCCGCCGGTCCCTGGGCGCGATTTCGACCAGGGTCGCAAGCTCGTCGAGCAACGCATCGAGATTCGACACCTTACTCGGCGTGATCTCGAGCGTGTAGGCCGAATAATTGTGCGCGAGAACCACGCCGTTGCGGTCGACGATGACGCCGCGGTTGGGCACGACGGGCACGATCGAGATGCGGTTGGCCTCGGCCAGCGTGTCGTAGTGCGCGTGCATCGTAACCTGCAGATAAAAGAAGCGCGCGAACAGCACGGAGAACATCACCAGCACGAAGCCGGTGGCGATCGCGAGGCGCAGCCGGAAGCGATGGAGCTCGAGCGGAGTATTGCGAAGCTCGACGCCCGGATTGGCCGTCGAGTCAAACATGGTCCGGATCGAGTCTGGACTGGAGAATCATGGGGCCAACGTGCTTCCGGTGCACACGGCAGCAAGCAGCGTCACCAATAGAATGCCCTTCATCATCGCTCCTTTCGCCTGAATGGCGCCCGACACATCGCCAGTCGCCATCGCAGATTCTGCGGTAACAGAACTTTCGGAAAACTGGTTGAAATCGTACGCGCCGTCCACTTGCGCGGGCGACAAGTCTCCGCTGGAACCGGCTGCTATCGCGCCGGGTTCCGGGCGTCAGACACTAGCGGAAAATGGAGGGCGTTGCGGCTGTTCCGGAAAGAACAGACTTGGAAGGATGGAAATTGAAGGTTCAAAGACAGGCAGATCGGGTTTCGCGGCGGAGGTCGGGCTGACCGGTATCCCCGAAAGGAGTTGAAGGCAGAAAAAGTGCTCGGGAATGTTTTTTACAGCGCCGTTGTCAGGTTCCTGGGCGGCGGCGTCACTATTGGGGGAGTGGGCCGCTCCGGCCTCGGCGGGCCGGCACTGCAGGATCGACAGCGACGATGCCGCGACGTTTTGCAGTGGTATTGCCAGCAGCAAAACCAGCGTAGCGAGTTTCCTGATGAAGTTGAGCACACGCCGATTCTAGAGCAAGGTCATGGCCTTAGCAATAACTTCGGCGTGTCGAGGAGCAGGCGCCAGGCCACGGTCCCGGTGCGTGTCGCGCCAATTCTATGTAATATGGCTCGGCCGCCGCCACTGCACAAGAACGTATCAACGCGATGATGCGGGAAATGGATATGCTACCGATAGTCCGACGCACTGCAACGTGTTTACGGAAAGCCTGCTCATTGGCGGGGTTTCTTTTTCTGAGCCTGTCCTTCAGCGGATGCGCCCTTATACTGCCGCAGGCCGGTGCGTTGAAGGAACAGCAACCGCCCGATCTACCGGTTCGGGCTGAGCTGACCGAAGTGCCGTTCTTCGCGCAGGAGGAATATCAATGCGGACCCGCGGCGCTTGCGATGGTGCTCAATGCCGCTGGTGTCGGCGTGACACCGGAGGCACTGGTCGATCAAGTCTACATACCAGCCCGCAAAGGCAGCCTTCAGGTCGAAATGCTCGCGGCGGCGCGGCGGCGCGGCTTGATCGCTTACGAACTGGCGCCAAAGCTGCCCGATGTGTTGCGCGAGATTGCCGCGGGCGCACCGGTGATCGTGCTCGAAAATTACGGGTTTCGTGTATACCCGATGTGGCACTATGCGGTAGCGGTCGGATACGATCTCAATAGCGGCGAAATAATCCGCCGCTCCGGCACCAGACAACGCCAGACCATGCCGTTCGAAGTGTTCGAATACGTGTGGAAAGACGAAGGCTACTGGGCGATGATCGCAGTACCGCCCGACCGCGTGCCGGTTACCGCCACCGAAGCACGGTACGCTGAAGCCGTGATAGCACTGGAGAAAAGCGGGCAGATCAGGAACGCGCACACCGCCTACAATGCGCTATTGAGGCGCTGGCCGCACAGTCTCGTCGGCCAGATGGGGTCGGGCAATACCGCTTATGCCCTGAAGGATCATGAAACCGCGGAATCCGCCTTCCGGCAGGCAACACAGAACCACCCGGATGCTGTGGCAGCGTTCAATAATCTGGCCCAGGTGCTCGCCGAGCGCGGCAAGCTGGATGCAGCGCTCGCCGCGGCGGAACGCGCGGTGAGCCTGGGCGGGCCGCTGCTGGCAGCGACGCAGGCTACGCTGGAGGAAATCCGCAAAAAGGCGGAGACACGGGCCCAATGAGGCGAATCAAGCCATCATTGAGCGTTCGAAACCGGGGCGACAGCCCGGGTTCGCTCGACGCTCCCCTCTCCTGCGGGAGAGGGGTTGGGGGTGAGGGATCGAGCGATGTAACGAAGTTACGTAAGACTCGATAGTGCGCGAGTCCATCTGCAGGCATGTCCATTTATTACACTGTCCCACTTTGTAATCGCGCTCCTGGTTGGCGCGCCAGAATGTCGGTGGTGTGATAGAAAAACGTCCCCGCGCGGCCGACAGTGAACTCGTAGCCATGGCTGCAGCCGGGTGGCATCGGCTCCTCCGGTATGCAGAATGTGCTCGCAAGTTGCCGATCACCAGTGAGTACGGCGTCCAATGACGTGGTCTTCGTTGCTCCACCTGGGCCTTCACCCAGCCATTCCCGGCGCGGTCGCGCTGTTATTCTTTCGGCCGCGTTGGAAGACGGCGTGGCTGATCATGTTCTCGACGATGCTGGTGGACCTCGATCACCTGTTGGCAGATCCGATTTACGATCCGAACCGCTGCGGCATCGGCTTTCACCCGCTCCACACTTATCCGGCGATCGCTGCGTACGTGCTCCTCCTCGTCCCGCACGCAAGCCGGTTGGCCGCATTGGGGTTGCTCATCCACATGGCGCTCGACGCGCTGGACTGCATATTGATGTGACACCGCGCGACGGAGGTGTACTCACGCTGGCGCGGGTTCAACTTGATGGATCAGCACTGGACCTGCCGCTTGGAGAAGCTCATACGCTCGAAGACCGCTCACAACCCGCGCCCCGAAAGCGGGGTCGTATTGGCTGTGCTCGGCGCAGCCATGTACCGAACCGTATGGTATCGCACAGAAGACCGCTGCAACATCCGCTATTCTCGGCGCTGAGGTTGATGCAGATCAATACTGCCCGCGGACATCGGTGCCATCCTGTAAACCGCTGCTGCTGAAAAGCGCAGGCCCATGTTTCGCGCGAAGAAATCACGGGAGGCCGATGAAAAGCCATCGCCTCAAAGGGAAATAGACATGAAAACAATGTGTTATCGGGAGTGTTTGCTGACGTTGGCATCAACTCAGGTCATGTATCGTCCGATAACTGATGGTGCTCAGGACGGGGGCTTCCCCAGGCAAAAGCTGCGCCAAAAGAAGAACAAATGAACGCTATGAAATTGGTGTTTATTGGGGCCCTATCAAGGGAAAGCCCGTGCCTGCCGTGATGCCCGGATGGTGTTCCGTCAAGGACACTGATAGCACTGCGCTTCCGGGGAGCCCGGGTCGCAGACGCCGGTATGCCGCATGGTTGTTTTTGGGTTGGCTCGCGTTCTGGCTGACCACGGCGGCACAGCCCTTCGAACACCGTGTTGCAGGGAATCCGGACCATTACTCCGCTATGTCGGCCCCGACAAGCGGCGCCCGAGTGTCATTTGCGGGATATCACGCCGCGCCAGTCCCTGACGATAGCCATTGTCCGGACGTTTCCGCCGTGACCGTCGATGCGACGTTCGCCGCGACCTTGAAGGGCGATCCCTTCGATGCCGATTACCCGTCATCCAATCCCGACGTCCCTGTCACGCAACGTGACGGGGAAAGGCGCAATCACAAGACCAACTTCCCGCCTCCCTCGGCGAGCGCACCGCTGTACCTGCGAACTCAGCGGCTTCGCCTCTGATTTTCCAGCATCACCTATGATGCGTTTCGGCTACGGCGCACACGTGGCTGGCGAGGCACGGCTCGCTCCTCTGCTTGACCTGTGTGCCGCACATACGTTTAGCCGACTGAGCTCGACAATGAAAGTCAAACAATTCGCAGAGCAAGCGGGCGTCAGACCCGAAGTCGTGCGGTATTACGTCCGCATCGGCCTCTTGAAGCCCGCGGGCAGCGACAAGAGCGGCTACCGCCGCTTTTCCGAAGGTCACCTTAATACCCTGCGCTTCATCCTGCGTGCCAAGCAGCTCGGATTCACGCTCTCCGAAATTGCGGAGATCCTGCGCATGGCGCATCGGGGTAAAACTCCGTGCCCCATGGTGCGCGACATCATAAAGCGGCGCGTCAAGGACAACAGAGTCGATGTGGAAGCGCTGCGCTCGCTGCAGAAGCGCATGGAAGAAGCGCTGGCTGCGTGGCAGCACATGCGCGACGGCGTGCCCGACGGTACCGCGATCTGTGTCTTGATCGAATCCGTAGCGTAAAGAGAACAGGGTTATGCGAAGGAGTCCTGCAGTTGCCGCATTGCTCATGATCGCTGCAACCGGGACATCGTGGAGCGCAGACTTGCGTCAACCACTGACCACAGGCGGTATCGAGATCTTCTACGGCGTCATTCCCGCCGAGATCATTCTCGGGACGAAAAGGAGCGACGTATGAACCACGAACACCGGCACGAGCCGGACAGCGGCAAGGAAACGCCTTCCAGGACGAAATGGGTATTCATCGGATTTCTCGTCATCGCGGCGTATTTCCTTGTTACCGAGCACCGGGCACACCTCTCCGGGTGGCTGTCCTCCTATGGGATATGGTTGTTGCTGCTCGCTTGTCCCTTGATGCATCTATTCATGCACGGCGGGCATGGTGACCACAGCTCCGGCGGCGCGCACAAGCACGCCCCGCAGGAAAAAGGAGACAACAAATGAACGACTCCATGTCGGCCTATGGCCTCTGGTCGCTGGTCATCATCAATTCGCTGGTGTTCATCATCTTCGCGTTCAGCTTTGCCAAGCCGCAGAGCAGCCGCGACTGGCGCTCGTTCGGTGCGTTTTCAGCATTCATCGTTGCGCTGTTTACAGAGATGTATGGCTTTCCGCTCACCGTCTATCTGCTGTCCGGGTGGCTCGGCAGCCGTTTCCCGGGCGTCGACTTCATGAGCCACGATGCAGGCCATCTGCTCGAGACAATGTTTGGCTGGCGCGGCAATCCCCATTTCGGTCCGTTCCACATCATCAGCAGCTTGCTCATCTTCGGCGGCTTCGTGCTGCTGGCAAAAGCCTGGACCGCGCTGTATGCAGCGCAGCAGAACCACCGCCTCGCCACGGGCGGGCCCTATGCGCGCATTCGGCACCCGCAGTACGTCGGCTTCGTCGCGATTCTGCTCGGCTTCCTGTTCCAATGGCCGACGATCCTCACGCTTCTCATGTTTCCTGTGCTCGTGTTCATGTACGCGCGCCTGGCTATCGTCGAAGAGCGCGAGATGGTGAGGCAGTTCGGCGACGAATACACGCGCTATGCCGCGCGCACACCCCGTTTCGTTCCCAAACTCGGTTCGGCGCCTCCGCGGAGCGAGAAAACCGCATAGCTGCAATGACTAACCCGACGACATGAGCACGGGATCAAAGGCCTATCTTGTGGGCGGCGGCATCGGATCCCTGGCCGTTTATGAGTTGCTCGGTATCGACCGCAAGATCCCGCCCATAACGCCCCACGACAAATCACTTCGAGTGCAGTTTGAGGCGTTGATCAAGGCGTTTAAATGATGTCAGGCGTCACTGTGCACCCTCTTGGAGAAATGAAATGCGCAAATCATGAATTCGAGAAAATCACATTCGCCAGGCATGTGACGTGCGTGCGGCAGGCGCGGCGCGCCGGAAAGTCGCGTTCAGATGTTTTCTCAAGGAGAACTCATGTTTAAGCACATTCTGATTTCCACCGACGGTTCACCGGTTTCCAACAAGGCCGCCAAGGCCGGTATCGCGCTCGCAAATGCGCTCGGCGCCAGGATCACCGCCTATTGCGCAATCGAACCGATGCAGCCCATTTACGTTGAAGGCTATGCGTTCGACCAGAAGGTGCTCGAAGGAATCGACGAGCGCGCGCGGGAGGTCGCACAGAAGCGTGTCGATGCGATCGGCAAGATGGCCAAAGCGGCCGGCGTCCCCTTCGTTTCGGTGGTGGGGAAGGCCCTCACTCCCTATGAGGGGATCATCGCTGCCGCGAAGCAACGGAAGTGTGACGTGATCTTCATGGCATCGCACGGCCGCCGCGGTTTTTCCAGGCTGATCATGGGCAGCGTCACTCAGAAAGTGCTGACGCACTCCAGGATACCGGTAGTGGTGTACCGCTGAATCGCGGCTGACGCGGCGGCCACGGCGAAGTTGCGGTCCTCAACGCTGACATCCTATTGAATATGTGTGGAACCAACAATATTTGGGGAGGTGTGCCATGACTGGCTCCTGGAAAGTGCATGCGTTTTCGCTGGCGACGACCCTGGGTGTGGCGTATGTCTCATGCGCTATTTTCGATGCGCTGTTTCCGCCCTTCGGGCTGCTCGCCGGGCTTGCGTCGGCCAGCCCGTGGCCGATCTCCGGCAGTCCCCTCGCTTACCTGACGGGATTCGTGCTGTTCACCGCCGCCGGTTTTGCTCTCGGCGCGCTCCATGGAATCGCATGGGGATTCTGGAGCAAGAGAATCCGGTGAGATGACGCGATGGACGTACCGACCCTGAATCTTAGGAATAACGGGGAATGGACGTGATGAGACACATTGAAAGACACAGAACACACCGCATCGGATGGCTCCGTGCGGCTGTTCTTGGCGCCAATGACGGTATTGTCTCCACTGCCAGCCTCGTCTTGGGCGTGGCGGCCGCAGGCGCGAGTTCGCAGAGTATTTTGATCGCGGGCGTTGCCGGTCTTGTGGCTGGTGCCATG
>CAZQJF010000142.1:0-3388 GCA_964593735.1 uncultured Streptomycetaceae bacterium
CGCCGGGCTGCAGGTTTTCGCCCTGAAGAACAATCAAAGCGCGAGCATGCGCATCACCGCCACGGCCCTGTCGAACGACATCATCGACCGCATGAAAGCCAATTTTCTGGGTGTCGTCGGCGGGAACTACAACCTGGGCGCCGCCACCGCCGTGCCGTCTTGCAACACCGGCGGTTGCACCCCTGCAGAACTCGCGCAGAACGACCTCAGCGAGTGGCAGGCCCAGGTGGCGCAGGCGCTGCCGGGCGGCGTCGGTATCGTCTGCGTCGACAGCACGCCCAATGACGGCGCCGCCGTCACGCCCGGCGCACCCGCTTGCGACAATACGGGCATCGCTCTCTACGCCGTGAAGATCTGGTGGGTGGACGACCGGTCGCAGGCCACCGCCGCGGGCACCCTGAAATACCTCTGGACCGCCTTCAATCCATGAAAACGCGCATCCAAGCAACGCAACCCGGCCGGGCCGCGAGCCGCGGCCTGACGATAGTCGAGCTGCTGGTCGCCGTCACGATCTCGCTCCTGCTCATCATCGTGATCGCGCAGCTCTTTCTCGGCAGCCGCCAGACTTTCGCGACGACCGATGATGTCTCGCGCATGCAGGAAAACATCCGGTTCACGCAGCAACTGCTGATCCGCACGATCCACCTCGCGGGTTACAAGAGCCAGCCCAATACGCTCACCAGCGCTGTCTTCCCTCCTGCCACCCCGGCGCTCGCTGCAAGCAATGGCGCATCAACGAATTCGGACACGCTGACACTCCGCTATCAAGGCGCCGGCACCGGCCTCACCGGCGCGGGAGCCGACGGCTCGGTGGTGGACTGCCTCGGCATCCGGGTGAATGCGGACGTCATGGCGGTCAACACCTACTCCATACAGCCGGGTCCCAATGGCCGTAACGGGCTTTTCTGCAGCAACCGCCCCGACCTGTCGGGCGCGGTCGAAATCGTTCCCGATGTCGAGAACATGCAGGTGCGGTTCGGGGAAGACACCGACGCCGATTTCACCGCGAACCATTACGTGGCGCTGCCCGACGTCACCGACATGGCGAACGTTCTCAGCGTGCGCGTGGCGCTGCTCTTCAGCTCCCCGAGCGCCGGTTCCAAGACGGTTGCAGATCCCGTGAGAACCTACGACCTGAACGAGGTCATCCTGGGGCCGTACCCCCTCGACCGGCGCATCCGGCGCCCGGTGACGATCACGATCAATCTGCGCAACCGCACACCCTGAATCAGCTTTTTTCACGGAATGTCCGCCATGAAACCCCTCTATCGCAATCGCCAGCGCGGCGCGGTGCTCGTGATCGCGCTGCTGTTTCTCACCATACTCACCATCCTCGGCGTGACCGCGATGACGGCCACGACCTTCGAGGAGAAGATGGCGGGCAATACCCGTGACGTCGCCCTGGCGTTCCAGGCGGCGGATGCCGCGCTGCGCGATGCCCGGCGCGATATCAACAGCATCGTCATTGCACCGTTCGCCGCCCCGCGCAATCCCCGCATCTCGGGCAGTACCGGCTTCGGCGACGGGACCGACGAGGACAACGGCACTTGCGGCACTTCCTTAGTTCCGCCGCAGACTCTGGGATTGTGCCGGCCGTGGCCGTACAATCGGGAGAAGGGCCCTCAGCCCGTGTTGAACACGACGGCCAGCATGACGGCGTCGCCCAGCGTCGAATACGGCTTCTTTACGGGCGCGCTCATGCCCATCGGGCTGCTGTCGCGGAAACCGCAGTACATCATCGAGGTCATGTGCTTTCTACCGCCGGCTGGTCAAGGCTCGCTCTCGGCGAATCCAAGCGACTACTGCAATTTCTACCGGATCACGGCGGCGGGCTACGGCGGCAATCCCAATACACGGGTTACGGTACAGGAAGTCTTCCTGGCACCACCCTGATCTCCAGTCTCACCAGCACACACAGCATTCAGCACCAGGAGCATGTCATGAAATTCGACACCAAGCGCTTGATCAACCGGACCGTCGCGGTCATTACGCTGTTCTGCATGGCGACGCAGACCACGCTCGCGGCGTTCGTCAGCCTGTCCACGGTTCCGTTGTTCATCGGCGCGTCCGTCGCGCCCATGGTCATGCTGAACGTCCCCAAGGACCACCAGATGTTCGGCAAGCTCTACAACGATTTCGCCGACGTCAACGGCGACGGCGTGACGGACACCGGATACGACCACACCATCGACTACTACGGTTATTTCGATCCGTTCAAGTGCTACACCTACGCCGGCGGCCGCTTCGACCCGTTTGCCAATTCACCCGACAAGCTCTGCACCGCCGGCGCCGGCCAGTGGAGCGGGAACTTCCTCAACTGGGTGTCCATGTCGCGGCTCGATGCGGTGCGCAAACTCCTCTACGGGGGGTTCCGCACGGTGGACAGTGACGCTCTCACGGTGCTCGAGCGGGCAAGCGTGCCTACCGACGGCCACGCGTGGGCAAAGTTTTATGCCGGGGAAGCAACCGCCGCCCGTCCTGCCGTCAGCCGGCTGACGCCGTTCAACGTCTCGGAAACCAAGCAGGCGCTCCCCTCGACCAGCACGGTGACGATCCCGCCCGCCAACCTTTCCATAGTTTCGATCAGTCTCGCCAGCTGCGGCAACAACTGCGCTGCCACCGCCACGGTGACGACAGCGATTCCCCACAACCTGACGTTCGGCATGATGGTGGCGATCGCGGGCGCGACGGGCGCCAACAGCGCCGCTTACAACATCGGCGCGGTCGTTCAATCGACGCCCACCCCCACGACGTTCACGTACACCGTCTGGACGAATTCGTCTAGCGACCCCGATACCCTTCCGGGCGGAAACAAGACCCTTGCGCTAAAGCAACCATTGCCACTGCCGCTTGTTATCACTTCGATCACTCGCCCCAATTGCTCGAACTGCAATGCCACGGCGACGGTCACGATGTCAGGTGCGCACGGCCTGCTACCCGGCATGACGGTAACGATCGCCGGCGCTTCCCTCCCCAACGCCACTGCTTACAACAGGGCCGTGATCGTCACCAGCGTGCCCGCCTCCAACCAGTTTCGCTACACGGTGGCAGTCGACGGCGCGGGCAATCCCTCGAGCGGGCCATCTGTGGCGACCATGTTTGCGGCAGCGGAACCCAACTGGACGGTCAACGTGCCGGCGGGCGGGCGGCCGTGGATCCTCGGCGATATGATCAGGGCCCAGTTCGACAGCACGAACTTTCTCGAAGGCGCCATCTCTTTCGTTTCCGGCACCTCGGGCAACATCGTCGTCGAGATGAGCAACGCCAACGCCATCGCCACGCCCACTGCCCTTCACCTTCCCATGGGCAGCGGAACGCTGAGTCCCTGGACGCTGACCAATCGCAGCACGCCCGGGATCACCATCTGCAACACGACCAACACGACGGC
>CAZQJF010000142.1:3488-7296 GCA_964593735.1 uncultured Streptomycetaceae bacterium
TGACCAATCGCAGCACGCCCGGGATCACCATCTGCAACACGACCAACACGACGGCCTCCATTTCGAGCCACAACGTCGTCGATACCAGCTTCAATCCGCCGACAACCTCGAGCGCCGCGCCCCCGCTCATGCGGGTCGCCCAGGGCAACTTCGGCTTGTGGGCCGTATCCGACGGCAAGATGTGCCAGTGGGGCGGCAACACCAACGGCAACAAAGCGGCGGAATCCGAGCTCGATGCGAGCCGCAACAGCCCGGTTCAGGCCCAGGTCGGGCTGTCCGCGGCGGCGCCGGACTACATCGTGCGCGTGAAAGTGTGCGACCCGGCGCTCCTCGGGACCGAGAAATGCAAGCTCTACGAGAACGGCAACTGGAAGCCGATCGGGCTGCTGCAGCAATACAGCTCCGCCGACTCCAAGCTCATCCAGTTCGGCCTGATGACACCGAGCTACACGAGGAACAAGCAGGGCGGCGTGCTGCGCAAGCAGGTGTCTTTTCTCGATGCCCGTCCGGCCATCGGCGGCGCGGGCTACAGCCCGTATACGCCGGCGGCTACGGACGAGGTCAGTCCCGTGACCGGTCTCTTTCTCGGCAACAACGGCATCATCAAGACCCTCAACTCCATCCAGGTGTTCGGTTACGGCTTCAACACGGGCACAACCAGCGCCTCCAACTACGGCAGCGGCGACACCTGCACGAGCCCGGGCGAGGTAAATCCCGCCAACGATAAGTGCACCTCATGGGGCAACCCGACTTCTGAAATGTACATCGAATCGCTGCGCTATCTCGCGGGCAAGGCGGTGCCCGACGCGAACTTCGTAACCTCGACACCGGCGGCGGGCGTCTTCAGCGACGGCGGCCACAGCAAGGACAACGCCCTCAAATTGAGGGTGCAGGGGTGGAACACGCCCGTGACGAACTCGAACTGGTGCGCACCGCTGAACGTCATCGTGATGAACGCCAGCGTCTCTTCGTACGACCATGATGAAGCGTCGAGCGACCTGTTCACGGCCGGCAACACCGCCAAGACATACACCGACCAGGTCGGGCAGTTGGAAGGCCTTACCGGCAAGCTGGTGCTGACCGGCAGCTCGAACGGCCCGATCAACAGCCCGCCGAGCGGCACCGACGTGAGCGGTCTCGGACTCTGCACGCCGAAACCCCTGGGACCGGACGGTCTGGGCAGCATCACGGGGATCTGTCCCGAAGCGCCGATGCTGGGCGGGTCGTATCTCATGGCCGGCTCGGCGCACTGGGCCAGGAACAACCGGATCATTCCGGGGCTCACCAAGGTGGGCGGCGGCGCGATCCCCGCGACCGACTTCGCGGCGGCCCGGGTCAACACCTACGGCATCACGCTGTCGGGCGCGGCGCCCAGGATCAAGCTCGTGCTCCCGGACGATCCCACCCGCAGCGTCACGATTCTTCCATCCGGCAGGACGATGGCCAACGGGCCCACTTATCGGGGCACCGGCTCCATCGTCGACTTCAAGATCGTGCGGCAGAACACCAAGAGCGTCACCGACCCCGTCAACGACGCCGCATACCGGCTCCTCAACGGTGAGTCCGGCACCGGCAAGTTCTTCGTGAGCTGGGAGGACAGCCTGCAGGGCAACGACTACGACCTCGACGCCTGGGGCGTGATCAGCTACCAGTTCCTGCCCGTGGGCGGCCCCTATTCGAAGATCAAGGTAACGACCAACGTCATCTACGGGCAGGCGGGATTCAGCGTCGGCTTCGGGTACGTGATCAGCGGCGTAACGCAAGGGATAGTCGAGGCCAACGGCCTCACGACTTACGGGGACGGCGCCCATTACACCTCCGCGCATCGCGGGGGCAACCCGGCCAACGCCACCGGACCGCAATTCAACTGGCCGCCCGCGGCCATGTCGACGCCGGTTGGAATCATACCGCTGGGTACTGAATGCACCGACTGTCAGCAATTGACCGGCGCCCGCTCGGTTACGTTCGACATCCCGGCCGCCGGAACAACCAACGTCCTGCTCGAGGAGCCGCTCTACTACGCGGCCAAGTACGGCGGCTTCCGGGACCTCAACAAGAACGGGGTGCGCGAAGACGGAGAATGGGATCAGAAAGTCGCTGGAAAGCCGGACAATTACTTCCTGGTGACCAATCCGGCCAAGCTGGAAGAGGCGCTGGAGGAGACGTTCATCTCGATCCTGGCCCAGGCATCGGCGTCGTCCGTGGCGACCAATTCGACCTCGCTGCAGACCGGCACGACCATATACCAGGCGCGGTTCAATGCCAACGACTGGAGCGGCCAGGTCCTGGCGTTTCCCGTCAACCTGGACGGCACCATAGCCGCGGTCCCGGCGTGGGATGCGGGGGACCTCCTGAGAGAGGAAGTCCTGGACTGGAATGCCAGAACGATCATCACCTTCGACACAGCGGCGCGGGACGGGGTGCCGTTCCGCCTGGCCACGATTTCGGCCGATCTTCGCACCCAGATGTACACGTCCGGGATCGGCGTTCCCGACCCGGCGGCAGGGGCCGAGTGTACCGGCGTCACGCCGAGCGGGTTCACGCCGGCCGGGTGCGCCCGGCTGGGACAGATGCGGCTGAACTACCTGCGCGGCGACAGTCTCAACGAGGGAGCGACCGCCACCAAGTTCAGGCCCCGGCCGGTCACCAAGCTGGGCGACGTCGTCAACTCGAATCCCAATTTCGTGGGGCCTCCGAACGGCGGTTTCGGCGATTCCCTCTACTCCGCCTTCCGGCTCCAGTACAAAGATCGCAAGCCGATGATCTACGTCGGCGCCAACGACGGCATGCTGCACGCGTTCAGCGCGAACGAGGACGGCAAGGAATATCTCGCCTACATACCCAGCAAGACGTTCCCGAACCTCAACCAGCTGACGGACAAGGCGTACAAGCACCGCTATTTCGTGGACGGCTCGCCGGAAGTCGGGGATGCGTTCTTCAACTCCTCCGGCACCGACGCATGGCACACCGTGCTGGTGGGCGCATTGGGCTCCGGTGGGCAGGGGGTGTTCGCTCTCAACATCACCGACCCGGAGCGATTCAAGGACCAGGCTAACGCGGCCGAGACCGTGCTGTGGGAATTTACCGATCAGGACGATCCCAATCTCGGCTACGTGTTGGGGCAGCCCGTCATCCGCAAGATGTCGAACGACAAGTGGGCCGTAATCGTTTCGGGGGGCTACAACAATTCCGAATCACTGCCGGGCGAGCTGGTGTGCACCAACTCGACGTCCAGCCCGGTTGCGCCGGCGGGATGCTCGACGAGCACCACGGGGCGCGGCTATCTTTTCATCCTTTTCCTGGACGGCCCGGGCGCGGACGGGAAATGGGACCTGGACACCGACTACATCAGGATCAACACCGGTGTCGGCTCGACGGGGTCGCCCGGCGGACTGGCAGCGCCCTTCGTGGCGGATGTCAATGCCGACGGCAGGGCCGACTTCGTTTATGCCGGCGACCTGGATGGCAATCTGTTCAAGTTCGACGTGAGAAACACGGTCCCGAGCCAGTGGACGAGCGCGTTCAACCGGGTCATCCTGTTCACGGCGGAAACGGGCTCAGGCGCTTCGCAGCCGATCACGTCCAAGGCGGAAGGCACGCTGCACCCGTCGGGCCAGGGCTTCGTCATCAACTTCGGCACCGGCAAGTACCTGGAACCGACCGATCCCAATACGCCGTACCAGGAACAGTCCTACTACGGCATATGGGACAAGAACGACGCGCCGGTGCCGGCGCTGCCGTCGCTGCCGACGATCTCGGCGCAAAGCACGGCCACCGATCGCAGCCAGTTGCTGGAACAGACGATCAC
>CAZQJF010000143.1:0-7246 GCA_964593735.1 uncultured Streptomycetaceae bacterium
CTCCAGCGCGTCCCGCGTCGCGCGGTCGGCCTTGCTCCAGTACGGCGTACGGCAGAAACCGATGCGCGGCTCGAGCCCTGCGACCTGCTCGAACGGGACCGCCGGCGAACCCGACAGTTCTTCCACGAGCAGCGCCGCATCCGGCACGGTGCGGGCGATCACCCCGATGGTGTCCAGAGAGTCCGAGAGCGGCTTCATCCCGGCGCGGTTGATGCGATTGACGCTCGGCTTGTAACCAACCGTGCCGCAGTAGGCGGCCGGGCGGATGATGGAGGAGGAGGTTTGCGTGCCGAAAGCGATCGGCACCATGCAGTCGGCAACCGCCGCGGCGGAACCGGAAGAGGACCCGCCGGGTGTGTGATCCGGATTGCGCGGATTTCGTGTCTTGCCGGGATGGCGCGTGGCGAACTCGGTCGTGACGGTCTTGCCGAGGATGACACTACCCAGCTCGCGCGCCTGCGCGACGCACGCGGCATCGCCGGAAGGGCGGTTGCCGCGATAGATCGGCGAGCCGTATTCGGTGGGCAGATCGGCGGTATCGATCACGTCCTTGACGCCGATGGGGATGCCGTGCAGCCGCGTGCGCGGAGATTCCCTGTCGCGCGCGCGCGCCTGCGCGAGCGCGAGCTCGGCGTCGAAATGCGCCCACGCCCGCACTTCACCCTCGCGCCGGGCGATGCGCTCGATACAGGCGGCGACCAGCGCTTCGGACTTGAGTTTGCCCGCCGCGATCAGTGCACCGGCCTCGGTGGCGGAGAGCTCGTTCAATGCGCCCATGGATTGCGGTAACCTCGTTCCCACGAGTTGACCTCGAGATATTGCTTCCACTGCGGTCCCGGGTTTGTCTTCATCGGCGCGGCCGGCCTTCATTGTAGCGGCACTAGCAGCCTGTCGGACGTGCGGCTCCCATGGCCGCTCACGCAAGGGTCGGGCAAAATCGCCGTGCTAGAATTACCCGCGGCACGCACCTCGTCCCTTCTTTTTTCCCCATGCCCGCCATCGACGAACTGGTATTCCTTATTCCTGAGCGCCGCCGGTCCCCACGATGCGTAGAGCGCTGAAGATAGGAATCCTCGACGGCGACGACATCGGGCTCGAAGTCGTGCCCCGATGCGTGAAGGTGATGCGCGCCGCGGTGCAGCAAGCGGGGCTGAAGAGCCGGTCAGGAACGAAAACGGGCCGACGAGGGTGTAACATGAGCCCCTTACCAGGAGTTGTCTCACATGAATCGAATAGTCCATCTCGCGCTGAAGGTTGAAAACCTCGAAGAGGCCACGAAGTTCTACCGGAATGTTTTCGGTTTCCGGGAAGTCGACACCAGGAAGACGCGCGATCACATCTCGCGCCACATGACGGACGGTCAGCTCGATTTCACGCTGATGAAGTACGACGAGGGCGCCAATTCCGCGGAATCGCTGGCCGCCGGCGAAAAGCCGTGCATCCACCACTTTGCGATCGAGGTGGACGACGTCGACGCCCGGGCCGCCGACCTGAAGAAGTACGGGTGCGAGATCATCAGCGACCCCGGGGTCATACCCGTCAAGTTTCGCGGACCTGACGGCATCGTTGCCGAGATCGTTCCGGCAGAGCGCTACGAGACGGGTAAGAAGTAGCCCTCAGTGATGACTGCATACAAGACTGGCGATATCGTTTCCGGCGCGGTGCTCGCCGGCCTCGGTATATTCATCATCTTCGAGGCGGGGCGCTGGGAATATCTCGGGGCGGACGGACCGGGTCCCGGTTTTTTCCCGATGTGGTACGGCATTGCGCTCGTCGCGCTCGCCGCCGTCCTGATCGTGCAGAGCCTCATGTCCGGGATGGCCGTGGCGGGAAAGCCGGTCAACTGGCGGGAAGTGCGGCGCGTTCTCATCGTATGGGTCGCCTTCGCGGCGAGCGTTGCGCTGCTCAAAGTGCTGGGGTTCATATTGAGTTTCGGGCTGTTTGTTCTGTTCGTCGTCGCGGGAATGTATCGGCGCCCTTTCCACGTTGCGATGTCGGTGGCCGTGGGCTGCGCCGCGGGGTTCTACCTGGTGTTCCCGTTCGCGCTCGATGTGCGTCTGCCGACCGGCGTTCTCGGATTCTGACCATGGAAATCACCAGCGGACTGATGCAGGGTTTTATGGTCGCGCTCACGCCGGCCAACATCATGTGGTGTTTCCTCGGCTGCTTTCTTGGCACCATCGTAGGCGTTCTCCCGGGACTGGGGCCGCCCGCGACCATCGCGATGCTGCTGCCGCTCACCTTCCAGATGGATCCCACGAGCGCCGTGATCATGCTGGCTGGAATCTATTACGGGGCCAAGTACGGCGGCTCGACGACCTCGATTCTGTTGAACGTGCCGGGAGAGTCGGCCTCCGTGGTGACCTGTCTTGACGGCTACCAGATGGCGCGCAAAGGGCGCGGAGGCGCCGCCCTCGGCATCGCCGCCATCGCGTCCTTCATCGCGGGCACCTTCGGCGTCATCCTGCTGATGCTGATCGCGCCGCCGCTCGCCAAGTTCGCTCTTCGGTTCAGTTCGCCGGAGTACTTCGCGCTGATGAGCATGGGGCTCGCGATGGTGGTGCTGCTCGCCGGCAAGTCCATGGTCAAGGCCCTGCTCGCGATGCTGGTGGGCCTGTGGATCGCGGGCATCGGAACCGATCTATTTACGGCGGGTTCGCGCTTCACCTTCGGGCAGTCGGAATTGCTCGACGGCATCGCGTTCGTGGTGGTCGCGATCGGGGTGTTCGCATTGGGCGAAGTGCTCGGGAACATGGAAACGCGCGAAGGCGTGCCGATGCTGCCGGTGCCCAAGGGACTGCGCAATCTGCTGCCCAATATGGAGGAACTGAAGGCTTGCCGCTTTGCGTTTCTCAACGGTTCGGTTGTCGGATTCATCATCGGCATTTTGCCCGGGGCCGGATCGACGGTTGCCTCGTTTATTTCGTACGGCATCGAAAAGGCCGTGTCCAAGCATCCCGAGAAGTTCGGCACGGGCGTCCCGGAGGGGGTCGCCGCGCCTGAGGGCGCCAACAATGCCGAAACCGGCGGTGCAATGGTGCCGATGCTGACGTTGGGCATACCCGGCTCGGGGACCACCGCCATATTGCTTGCGGCGTTCGTCCTGTGGGGCCTGAAACCCGGGCCTCTCATGATCCAGGATAATCCGGAGCTTTTCTGGGGGCTGGTGGCGAGCATGTATATCGGGAACGTCATACTGCTCATCATGAACATCCCTTTGATACCGCTCTTCGCGCAGATACTGAAGCTGCCGCTTCACGTGCTCTACCCGGTGATCTTCGGAATTGCAGTGGTCGGAGTCTACAGCGTCTCCGACAGTTTGTTCGACTTGTCGCTGCTCAGTTTCTTCGGGCTGCTGGGCTATTGCATGCGCAAACTGGACTACCCGCTGGCGCCGCTGGTCCTGGGCCTGGTGCTGGGCGACGATATGGAACGGGCGCTGCGGCAGTCGCTGGCGATGTCCCAGGGAGATCTGTCGATCCTGGTATCGCGGCCGCTCTCGGCTGGGATGCTCGTCCTGACCGCGCTGGTTCTGGCCGTGCCACTGTTCCGCAGGGCCAACGCCTGGCGCATGAAGGCGGTTGATTAGGGGCAGGCCTGCGCGCGACAAACGCTTCATACGTGACTGCACAACTGAGGAGGTTTACATGGTAAAGCGCATATTGATCGCAGGTTCGGTGGCCGTCCTGGTCGCGGCAAATGCGGGTGAGGTGGCCGCGCAGGACTTCAAGCCGACGCGGCCGGTCGAGTTCCTGGTGCATACGGGTCCCGGGGGGGGGAACGACCTTCTCGCGCGCGCAATCTCGAACATCGTCGACAGGGAAAAGCTGCTCCCGGTGCGCATGCAGGTGACGAACAAGACGGGCGGCGGAGGCATCACCGCCATGTCGTACTTGAGCGAAAAAAAGGGGGAAACCCACACCGTTGCGCTCTTCGCGAATACCTGGATCAACGGGCCCTTGATGAGCAAGGAAGCGCGGGTCACCATGAAGGACCTGACGCCGATCGTGCGGCTCGTGACCGAGCCCGGCGTGATCGTGGTCAAGTCCGATTCGCCGTACAAGTCGCTCAAGGACTTCATCGATGACGCGAAGAAGCAGCCCGGCAAGTTGAAGCAGTCGGGCGGCTCCATCGGAAGCCGCGACAACATCGTCCGCCAGCTTCTGATGAAGAACACGGGCGCACAATGGGCATTCATCTCGTTTCCCGGGGGCGGAGAACGGCGGGCGGCGCTGCTCGGCGGCCACGTGCAGATGATGGTCATGGACCCGCAGGAAGCGGGCGAGCATCTGCGCAACGGCACGCTGCGGGTGATCGCGCAGATCGCCGAGAAGCGGATGGCCGCGCTGCCGGACGTGCCGACGGTGCCGGAAGCGGGATACAACATACCGAATTATCTGATCATACGGGGCGTCGTCGGGCCGCCGGACATGCCGCCGGAGGCGGTGAAGTTCTGGGAGGCGTTCTTCGCCAGGGTCGCGAAGACGGCGGCCTGGAAGAAATACCTGCAGGACAATCTTTTCGAGGATGGCTTCCAGACGACGGCCGAGCTCCGGAAGTCTCTTGAAACGTTCACGGACGAGGCGCGCGTAGTGCTGAAGGACGCGGGCGTCCAGGTCTACCGGTGATCGCCGCGCACCGCGCCAGCGATTGAGACGAAGAATAAAGGAGGAAACGATGATGAATGATGATAAAAGGCACTTGCGTGCAACACGGTGTTCGTCCCAGGAGGCGCCGGCGCCTCGCGCCCGATTCATGTTGTTGTTGGGCTCCTGTGCCCTTTCGCTGGCGGTAGCGGGTACGATGCCCGCCACCGCCCAGGGATTCAAACCCACGCGTACTATCGATTTCATCGTGCATACCGGTCCCGGAGGCGGGGGAGACGTGCACGCGCGTGCGATCAGCGCCATATTCGAGAAGGAGAAGCTCCTGCCGGTCCGGACGACCGTGGTCAACAAGCCGGGCGGTGGCGGCTCGGTTGCGACGGCCTACATGGCGGAGAAGAAGGGCGACACCCATACCATCGGGTTGTACACGGCGCTCTGGCTGGCGCGGCCGCTCAGCAGCAAGGAAATCCGGGTCCAGTTCCACGAGTTGACGCCCCTCGCGCGCCTTGCGCTCGACCCGGCGATCATCGTGGTGAAGGACGATGCCCCCTACAAGACCCTGTCCGACTTCATCGAAGCGGCGAAGAAGGCGCCGGGAAAGTTGAAGCAGGCCGGCGGATCGATCGAGTCGCGCGACAACCTCAACCGCTTGCTGCTGCAGCGTTTGACGGGCGCGAGCTGGGTCTACGTGCCGTTTCCCGGCGGCGGGGAGCGGGTAGCGAACGTGCTCGGCGGCCATGCCGAGCTCTACATCACGGATGCGCCCGAAGTGCGGGAGCACGTGCGCAAGGGTTCGCTGAGGCCGCTGGTGCAGTTGACCGAGAAGCGGCTGCCCCAGTTTCCGAACGTGCCGACGATCAAGGAGGCGGGATTCGCGCTGCAGATCATTCCCTCGGTAAGGGGTATTGTCGCGCCACCGGGGATTCCCCAGGAGGCGGTGGATTACTGGGTGGACGTATTCAAGCGCATGCTGAAAACCCCGTCGTGGAAGAAGTACATCGAAGACAACCAGCTGGAGGAAGGGTTTCTCACCGGAGCGGAGCTCATGAAATCCTCCCAGGAATTCATCGATCAGCGACGCGAGATCTACAAGCTGGCGGGCATCAAGACTTATCGCTGACGCTGAAGGCACGAGGGGAGAGGAGAGAGGCGTCCAGGCATGAACGTCCCCCATGGGTCCGAATCCGCTACCGAAAAACTGGCTGACCGCGCGCTGGCGCTGACGCCGCAGGACATTCCGGCCGCAGTACGCACTCGGGTCGAGGAACTCCTGATCGACGTGGTGGGTTTGTGCCTGGCTGCGCGCAACACCGATTACATGCGCTCGGTGATTGCAGCCGTAGACGCAGGCGGCCCCTGCACCGCCTTCGGGCACGCGGCGACTTTCAGGCCGGAAACCGTGGCCCTCATCAACGGCACCGCGACCCACGGCGAGGATTTCGACGATACCTTCGAGGGCGGGCCGGTTCACAGCAGCGCAACCGTGATTCCAGGTGTGATCGCGGCGTGTGAGGCATACGGACGCGCGGGGCCGGCTGCGCTCGTCGGGATCGCGGCCGGCATCGAAGCGACCTGCCGGCTTTCGATGGTGCGTCCGAAGGCGATACACAAGGCGGGGTTTCATCCCACCAGCGTGCTCGGAACGATGGGCGCCGCCCTCGCGGTATCAGTCGCACTCGGGCTCACGCGCAAACAGACCGTGGACGCCCTGGGCAACGCGGGCAGCTTTGCGAGCGGTATCATCGAGTATCTGGCGGAAGGCGCCTGGACCAAGCGCCTGCACGCGGGCTGGGCGGCGCAAGCCGGGCTGCAGGCGGCACGCTTCGGTGCGCAGGGTTTTTCCGGACCGCGCACGGTGCTCGAAGGCACGCATGGGCTCTTCAACGGGTTCGCGCGTTCCGCTGAAGGCGACTACGCGGCCCTCATCGAAGGCTTCGGCGAGGAGTGGGTGATGAAGGGCATCACTTTCAAGCCGTACGCCACCGGAACGATGAATCAGCCGTACGTGGACTGCGCGCTGCGGCTCGCGAAGAAGGGATTCAGCGCCGAGGACGTGAAGGAGGTGCTGTGCGAGACTGCCGAGGGCTACGTGCACCGGTTGTGGGACCCGCTCCCTTCCAAGCATCGGCCGCCGAACGAGTACATTGCGAAATTCAGCGCCCCGTTCAACATCGCGGTAGCCTTCGTGACGGGCGGGGCGGGGCTGTCGGCGTTCACCGAAAAGACCGTCCGCGACGAGCGCATACTCGCGCTCGCCGCCAAGGTGCGCTACGTGGTGGACCCGGACAATCCTTATCCGAAGGCCTATACCGGACATGTCCGCATGACGCTCAAGGACGGGCGTGTGTTCGAAGAGCGCCAGCCGCACATCCGCGGCGGAGCGCACGAGCCGTTGACGCGTGGCGAGATAGAAGCGAAGTTTCTCGGCAATTGCGAGTACGGCGGCTGGAGCAGGGAGCGCGCGCAACGGTTTCTCGACGGCGTGCCGCGATTCTTCGATTCACCGATCGATCTCTCGCCGCTGCGCGGTTAGAAGTCGTCTCGGATCCAGGGCGGACTAACCGCCGATGGCCGCCGATGAACGCCGATAAGTTCAAGAGCAAATTCTTCCTCGCGACCTCGGGTTTTGGAATCTGTGT
>CAZQJF010000144.1:0-1196 GCA_964593735.1 uncultured Streptomycetaceae bacterium
AACCGCGGCGCTTGCCAACGGCGCCGCGGTGCATGCCCTCGACTTCGACGACCAGCACGACCCGGCGCGCGTGCACACCAGCTGCGTGACGCTGCCCGCACTGCTGGCGGCGGCGGAGGACCGCGGCGGGGTTTCGGGAACGGATTTTCTCCTCGCCTTTGCAGTGAGCGCGGAGCTCCACGCGCGGCTGGGCCTCGCCTGCTACAACAGCCTCGGCAAGGGCTGGCACCCGACCATGATCTTTGGAACGCTGAGCGCGAGCCTGGGCGCCGGCCGGCTGCTCGGACTCGACACCGTGGGTCTCAACAACGCGCTGGGCTGCGCCTTCCACCAGGCGAGCGGCTCGGCCCAAAGCATGCGCGACGGCGTTCTTTCCAAGCGCATAGGCGCCGGATTTGCCGCACGCGCGGCCGTTCTCGGAGCATTTCTCGGCGCCGATGGCATTACCGGCACGCAGCGCACCCTGGAAGGCAACGCGGGACTCTTTGCCCTCTACGAACGAGGCGAGGTTCGCCCCGAGCTGCTGTTCGAAGGATTGGGCCGGGATTGGCGCATCCTGGAATACAGCTTCAAGCCCTATCCCTGCTGCCGCTGCAACCACACGGCGATCGGTCTCGGGATCCGCCTTCATGCCGAGGGCGTGAAGGCGGATAGGGTGGATTTCGTCGAAATCCACATGGGTAATGTCAATTGGTTGACCGTGGGAGAACCATACGACCCGGCCCGGGATTCGGTCGTTCATGCGCAGTTCAACGCGGCGTATGGCTTTGCGCGCGCCCTTTCCGACGGGAAAGTAGACCTGCGCTCGTACGTGCGCCCGAAGATCACCGATTCCGCGATCGCGGCGTTGACCGCGCGAACCACGGTCAGTTCCGACCCGGCCATGGATCCCACTGCGATCGAGCCGGCGCGCGTGAAGATCCGGCTGAAGGACGGCCGCTCGATCGAGCGTTCCGCCGATACCATCAAGGGCAGTCCCCGGGAGCCCCTCACCGGAGCGGACCTGCTCGCCAAGTTTCACGATTGCCTGGAATTCGGGCTGGGCGCGCCGCGGGCAGAATCCGACCGGCTGGCCGGGGTGGTGGAGCGCCTGGAGAAAAGCACGGACGCGGCGCGCGAAATCGTCGGCGCTTTCCCTGAGTCGCGTTCCAGCTAAGCTATTGAGCCGCAGATACACGCAGATGCACGCGGATAAG
>CAZQJF010000144.1:1296-7226 GCA_964593735.1 uncultured Streptomycetaceae bacterium
GTGGAGGATAGATGAAGCTTTGGTACCAGAGTCTCGCGCGTCAGACCGAGTCGACCCCCTATGGCGAAATGCTGAGACGAGTGATCGACTCGGCATGCGATCCCGGTACCGCAGTGCATATGCAGGGAGTGTCCGAGTCAGCCGGGATCGGCGTGCACTACCGGTTCCTCGAATATCACGATACCCGGGAGGTGATATTCAATGCGATGAAGGCCGAGCGGGAAGGCTATGACGCGTTTCTGATCGGCAACATCAGCGATGCCGGCATCCGCGAGGCGCGCGAGATCGTGAACATCCCCGTGCTCGGCATGTGCGAAACCAGCCTGCATATCGCGTGCATGATGGGCGCGAATTTCTCGCTCGTCACCATCAGCCCCCGATGGACGCCCAGACTGCTGGAGAACGTGCAGCGCTATGGCCTGGAGCGGCGGTTGGTGGCCGTCGAGGCCATGGGCACCTCACCCCTGGATCTCAAGCGCTGCTTCGTCGAGCCCGCGCACCTGAAATACATCATCGAGCAGTTCAACCAGTGCGCCGAGCGCCTGCTCGAGAAGGGCGCCGAGGTCATCATCCCCGCCGGGGGCGACGTGATCGTGCTCCTCGCCGATGCGGGCATTTACGAGGTCGGCCGCGCGCCGATACTCAATGGCATCGTGGAGCTCGTGAAGATGGGCGAGCTGGCCGTAAAGCTGAAGCAGAAGACCGGCCGCTTCACCAGCAAGCGCGGAGGTTACGCGCCGCCGACCGGAGATTTCCTGGAACGGATCCGGAAGTTCTACGGTCCGCACGTCTATCCCGGCGCGGAGTAACGCGCACCCTGAAACAGGGCATCAAAGTCGAATGATGCGGCTGTCTATCGCAGAAGCCACCGATCTCGCGGTCCGCGCGCTCCGGCGCGCCGGCATGACCCCGCATGCCGCGCGCATCGTCGCCGACCATCTCGTGGATGCGAATCTGTGCGGGCACGAGTTCTCGAGCCTGCCGCGCCTGCTCGCGATCGCCGACGAGCTGCGCAGGAAGCCGCCGCCCGGCGAGATCCGCGTCGTACGCGAGGACCGCTCGTCCGCGGTCATCGACGGCGGAGACAACATCGCGTATGTCGTGTCCATCACGGCGATCGACAAGGCGATCGAGATTTGCAGGAGGATGGGCATCGCGGTAGTCGCGGCCAACAACACGTGGTTCAGCGGCCGGCTCGCGTACTACGTGGAGCGCGCGGCGCGCCAGGGCTACGTGGCGATGCACGCGACGAGCGTGACGGCGCGCGTCGCGCCGTATGGCGGCATCGATCGCCTGATGGGCACCAACCCGATCGCAATGGCCTTCCCGGGCGAAGACGATCCGCTCATCATCGACATCGGCACCTCGTCGACCTCGTGGGGCGACGTTCTGCTCGCCCAGGCGAAGGGCGAGCCGCTGCCCGAGGGGGTGGCCGTGGATGCCCAGGGCCGGCCCACGGTCGATCCGGGGGCTGCGCTCGAAGGCGCGTTCCTGGCGTGGGGCGGGCAGCGCGGCAGCGGACTTTCCCTCGCGATCCAGTTGCTGGGCATCCTTGCCGGCAGCGCACCCGTAATCCACGACACGGGCAACTTCGGCCTTTTCTTTCTGGTGATCGATCCGGATATCCTGCTGCCGGGGGGCCAGTACAAAGCGCGCGTGTCGGAGCTGAGGCGCTCGATCGCCGCCAGCCGACCGTTGGAAGGACGCCCGGCCGTGCGCGTACCGGGCGACGGCAGCCTGCGGCGGCGCAGACAGGCGCTCGCGGCGGGTGTGGTTACGCTCGATGAGCGGGTTTACGAGCGCATACTTGCGCTGTGTGAAGAAGTGAAGAAGTGAAGAAGTGAAGAAGTGAAGAAGTGAAGAAAGTGACCTCACCTCATCACCAGCGCAGCGACATCACTTCGTCACCAGCGACAGCGACATCACTCAATGAAATAGCGATGAAAGCCGCAGCAATACCTTCCGCCAGTCCGGCGTTGCGCCTCATCGAGTTCTGGCAGCCGCCGCATCGGCCGATACCGCCCCGCGTGCTCGATCGGGCGAAACACTGCCTGCTCGATGCGATCGGCTGCGGCCTCTTCGGCTCCGGGCAATCCTGGGGGCAGATCATGCTGGCCGAGATCCTCGGCGATCGCTCCGCAGGGCCTTGCACCGTGCTGGGCTCGCGTGAGACCGTCGCAGCCCCGCAGGCCGCGCTCTGCAACGGCACCTCGATACACGGGTTCGAGCTCGACGACCTGCTGCCCGCTGCCATCGTCCATCCCGGCACCGTCATCGTTCCCGCGGTGCTCGCGGCGGCCGAGGCGTCCAACGCCTCCGGCGCGACGTTGTTGCGCGGAATCGTCGCGGGCTACGAGGCCATGTCCCGGCTCAGCCTGGGACTGGGCCTGGAGCCCTCGCACCGCGGGTTCCACAAGACGAGCGTCGTCGGCCCGGTCGCCGCCGCGCTCGCAACCGGAGTGGTCGCCGGACTCTCCACGGAGCAGATGGTCTGCGCCGCTGGACTCGCCTGCTCGACGGGCTCGGGCATCAAGAGCTTCGCGGGCGGCAGCGGCGGCGGCATGGTCAAGCGCATGCATGCGGGCCGCGCCGCGGAGGCGGGTGTGCGCATGAGCCGTCTTGCGCAACGCGGCTTCACCGGCCCCCGCGCTGCAATCGAGGGACGCTACGGTCTGCTCGAAGTTTTCGCAGGCGCGTCAGCCGAGCCGCATCACCTCACTGCAGGCCTCGGGGAAACATGGGCGATGGACGGGCTGTGGGTGAAGGTTTATCCCGTCTGCGGATGGATACAGGGCGTCGTGCAGCTCCTCACGGTGTTGCGCGGAGGGCCCGCGGTCGCGCCGGACCGCGTCCGCAAGGTCATCGTGGGGACGAGCCAGTTCGCGGTCACGAACAACGCAAATCCGGCGCCTGCCGATACGATGGAAGCGCAGTACAGCATCCCCTATTGCGTCGCGGTCGCGTTGAGCGGCGATCCCGGCGACCCGAACGAATTCCGTCCGGCCGCGATTCAGGACCCTGCCCGCCATGCCTTCGCACGGCGCGTCGAGTTGCGAGTCGATCCGGAAAGCGAAGCCGTGTATCCGGCGCGATTCGGCTCGCGCGTCGAGCTTCATCTGAGCAACGGAGAAGTGAAGGAGGCCGCGACGCTGGACCCGCACGGCACGGCCGCAGATCCCTGCAGCGAGGCAGAACTCGTCGCGAAGTTCAGGCGGCTCGCGGCGCTTGCTGCGCCCGCCGTCGATGCATCGGCAGTCGTCAATGCGGTGGCGCGCCTGGACACGTTGGAATCCGTGCGAGACTTCTCGGCGCTCCTGCGAGCGTAAGACACCGAGTCGCGCCGCTCGGTGTCTATGAGACCCGGGGCGAGCAGATTCGCCCGTATGCCATAGGGCCCGAGCTCGAGAGCCAGCGACTTCATCAGTCCATAGAGGCGTTCCTTGGAGCTACTTCGCCGGCGGCTTCTGGAAAACCTTGTCTACGCCGGTCATCGCCTCTTCATAGACTTTGCGCGCGCCTTCCACTTTTGACCGTGCCGAGTCGAGCGCCTTCTTCGCGGCCGCTACCTGCTGCCTGCGTTCGTCGGCCTGCTTCTGGGCGGCGCCATGCGCGTCGCGCGCATTGACGAAATCCTGCTCAGCGAGCCTGGCTTCGTACCGGGCCTGCTCCAGCCGGCGGAATGCGGCGCCGGCCTGCTGCTGTTTTTGCTGGATCGCAGCCTCGCGTTCGCGGGCTTCGTCCGCGGGCGCCTGCGCCCCCGCGGCAATGACGACCAGCAACAAAATCGTGCCCGCGACCGATGATCTCATCGAACTCCTGTTGTAAGGGATTTCCCTACACGCCGAGCTTCCCACCCGGCGCTGCTCGACTACCACCGCCATGGATTCAGCTATTTACCACGACGATTCCCCGCGAGCCAGAACCGTTGCCGATGACAACGTCAAGGTTCGGAACCGGGGTCCGGCAGGCGTGTCTTATATCGTACACCAGGCGCTGATCGTGTAGTCCCGCCGTTACAGCCCCGCCGTTACAACCTGTAGGCGCGAAGATGACACGAGGGGAACTGCATGAAAGCTGGAGTCCCGGGAGAGCCTGCAAGCGCGTTCCAACCTGCAGACACGGCAGGAAATTGGGAACGGGCCGGTCGGCAACTCCGGTATCATTCCTAGCGTGAAGCATCCGAAACCTCGCGGGAGAGCGGGAGCCAAGACCGGCTCCCCGGACGCCACGACGGAGACCAACCCGCCGGTTCCGGCAGTTCTGTTCGCCGACGTGTCGGGATGGACCGATTTGACGTCCCGGGTCGGCGATCAAGCCGCTCTTGCCCTGCGGGACAGCCTGTTCACTCCGCTCAAGGATATCGTCCGGAAGAACCGCGGCTGGGTCGTGAAGACCATGGGCGACGGGCTGATGTGCAAGTTCGATTCCCCGCAGGACGCGGCGCTTGCCGCCTGTGAAATGCAGCGTCATGCAGAACTCGTAAATCGTGACGCCGAAGAAGCGCTCCCGCTGCACATAGGCATACACGCGGGCCAGGTGGTGGTGAAGGACGACGATATCGACGGCAACACGGTGAACATCGCCGCACGCGTTACGGCCGCAGCGAAACCGGAGCGCATACTCCTGACGCGGATGGCGTCGGAGCGGTTGAACGACGACATGTCAGGCCTGCTGCGGACGTGGCGCAGCGAAGTGCTCAAAGGCAGGGAGGAGACTTTTGACCTGTTCGAGCTGAACTGGCGCGAAGCAGGCGGGCCGGGGACGATAATCATTCGTCCAACCGGGGATCGCGCGAGCACGTTCAAGCGCCTCACGCTGCGCTGCCAGGGCAAGGTGTGCGTGCTCGAGGCAGGCGGCAAGCCGCTTACTTTCGGCCGCAGCAGGCACAACGGGCTGGTCATCGAAGATCCTCTTACCTACGTGTCGGGCAGCCACGGCAGGATCGAAATACGCGGCGGCGCAATGCTGCTCACCGACAACAGCCGCAACGGCATCTTCATCGCGTTTGGCAGCGGGCAATACTTTCTGGTGGACAAGATGGTCGTCTTGCGGGGATCCGGCCGCATGACGCTGGGCCGGTCGCCCGAAGATCCCGACGCCATCCTCGCGGAATTCGAGCTCGAATAACTAGATCGCCGTTGCCGCATCGTGCTCGTAGAGCCAGCTCATGGCCTCGAACGTGCGATCGCCGCTGGTGGCCATGAGAACATCGCGCCTCTGCTGCTCGGGGCCGTCGGGCAGATGGAAACGCGTGCGGTTGACGGCGCTCAACTCCTGCAGCCGCGTGGCGCGCGGCTTGCGCACCGCCTCGTAACGCGCGAGCGCACCCGGCACGTCCCCGGGCATCGCGCCGAGGAGTGACGCGAGCGCCGCACCATCCTCGATCGCCTGCGCGGCGCCCTGCGCCATCATCGGCAGCATGGGATGGCAGGCGTCGCCCAGCAGAGCGATCCGGCCCGCGGTCCAGTTCGGCAGCGGCGCGCGGTCGTGGAGCGCCCAGATGAAGGTCTCGGGAAACGCACCGATCAGGCCCCGCACGATGGGATGCCAGCCCTCGTAGCGGGCCAGCACGTCGGTCACGCTGCCCTTGTCGGTCCACGACTCGGCAGTCCAGGCGCCGCGCTCGACGATGCACACGACATTCATCAGTCGTTTCGCCGACACCCAATAGTGAACGCAATGCCCGCCCGGTCCCATCCAGAGGTGCGAGGCCACTTCGATGTCCAGGTGGGCGATGCGCGCGGCCGGCACCAGGCCGCGCCATGCGACACAACCGGTGAAGCGCGGCTTCTCGGGACCGAAAGTGAGAGCGCGCACGCGGCTGTGTATGCCGTCGGCGCCGACCATCACGTCGGCTTCGGCCGAGGCGCCGTTTTCGAAGCGCGCGATCACGCGCCCGCCCTGCTCCTCGATCCCGACCAGGCGGTGGC
>CAZQJF010000145.1:0-7195 GCA_964593735.1 uncultured Streptomycetaceae bacterium
TGAAGCCGATGGCGCCCGCGTCCATCGCATCGAGCAACTCGTGCTCCATCGCGCCCAGGTCGTCGTGCGAGGCCTGCTGCTCGAAAGCGCGCGGCCCCATGACGTGCGTCCGCAGCGCGGAGTGTCCGATGTTTGCGGCGTAGTTGATCGTCTTCGGCAGCTTGTCGACGGCGTCCATGTACTCCCTGAACGAAGTCCAGTTCCAGCGGACCGCGGCGCCGATCGCGGCAGGTGAGATGTCCTCCGCCCGCACGATGTTGCTCAAGATCATGTCACGCTGCTCGGCGGAGCCCGGCGCGAGCGTGAATCCGCAGTTGCCCATCACGACGGTCGTGACGCCGTGCCAGCAGGAGCAGCTTCCCAGTGGATCCCAGAACACCTGGGCATCCATGTGCGTGTGCCCGTCGATGAAGCCCGGCGAAACCACCTGGCCGGTGGCATCTATTTCTTCTTTTCCTTTTTCGCCTATCCGCCCGATTGCCGCAATTCGATCACCGTTCAAACCAACGTCTGCTCGATATTTCGGCATTCCTGTTCCGTCGACTACCGTGCCGTTACGGATCACGAGATCGTACATGGGGCTTCCTCCTATAGGTACCTACAGTCCGGATGTAGACTATTACACAGAGCCCGTTGATCATCAATAAGCCACAACCTGAACTACGCAAGACAGCCCCGGAATGGGGGCAGTCCGGGACAGGCCACGGCTCAGAGGGAGGGGCAGTGCAGGTTTTCTGCAGCAATGCCCCGTCCGTTAGGCGGTAAACTTGCACTGACCCTGCATTTTTCCTAACCCTGCATTTCCCAGTCGGGAGGTTTCGATGAGCGCGGCAGCAGTTGAGCGGCAGATCACGACCCTCGGAGAGCTCGAGGCGCTGTACGGGACGCCGGTCGGTCCGGCCCTGGCCAAGGAGATCGATCACATCTCCGAACACTATCGGACGTTCATAGAGAAGGCGCCTTTCGTCGTCATCGCCACCTCGGGGCATGACGGGCTGGACTGCTCGCCACGCGGCGATCCGGCCGGTTTCGTGAGGGTGCTCGATCGCAAACGTGTCCTGATCCCGGACCGGCGCGGGAACAACCGGCTCGACTCGTTGCGCAATCTGGTCGAGGATCCACGGGTGTCGCTGCTGTTTCTGATCCCCGGCGTGAACGAGACGCTGCGCATCAACGGCCGCGCACGGATCCTGGTCGACGCCGCGCTCGCCGCGTCGTTTGCGATCAACGACAAGATGCCGAAAATACTCCTGGAGGTGACGGCGGAGCGCATCTACTACCAGTGCGCCAAGGCGCTGGTTCGCTCGCGGCTATGGTCGAGCGACGCGCACCTTCCACGCTCGGCGCTCCCCAGCACGGGCCAGATCCTGGAGGAGATCACCAACAAGGAGATCGACGCCGCCGAGCACGACAGGGGATATCCCGAGCGCGTGAAGCAAACGATCTACTGAGCACGGCGTTACCGTGCTCAGGGAAGGTCTGATAAACCAGGAGATCGTCAAACAGACGGGATGACAGGATTTGCAGGATGTGTTTTAGGTCGCAATCCCGTTCATCCTGTTCATCCTGTCGGTGTTCCGTTTTTGAGACCGGTTCTGGGTACTCTTAGAGGATGTATTCGTGAAAGCGATGGTTTGCGAAGCATTTGGCGGGCCAGAGGTGCTGGCGTTGCGGGATGTGCCCGATCCGCCGCCGCCCGGTCCCGGTGAGATCCAGGTGCGTATCGGCGCGCGCGGCGTCCAGTACGTCGATGTGCTGATGCTCGCCGGGAAGTATCAGTTCCGGCCCGAGCCCCCTTTCATCCCCGGCAACGAAGCCGCCGGGGTGGTCGCCGCCGTGGGTCCCGGCGTCGCCGATTTCCAGGTGGGCGACCGGGTCATGAGCCGCCACACGCTCGGGGCCTGCGCCGAGCTCGGCAACGCGAAAGCCGCGCTCTGCGCCAGGATCCCGGATGGGATGAGCATCGAGCATGCCGGTGTATTCCGGGGAGCACACGGCACTGCCTACTACGCGCTGTTGCAGCGTGGCCGCATGGTCGCGGGCGAATGGGTGCTCGTTCACGGCGCGGCCGGCGGTATCGGTATCGCGGCCATCCAGGTGGCGAAGCTGTTCGGCGCCAGCGTGATCGCCACCGCCAGCACCGAAGCGAAGCGCGCGGCGTGCCTGGAGGAAGGTGCGGATCACGCGATCGACTACCGCAGCGGTTTCCTGGACCAGGTGAAGGAGCTGACCGGCGGCCGGGGGGTGGACATCGTCTACGATCCCATCGGCGACAAGGTGGCGGACGAGTCGTTGCGCTGCCTTGCCTGGGGCGGGCGTCTGCTGATTCTCGGGTTCCTCGGCGGTGGTCCCACCAATATCAAGAGCAACTACCTCTTGATCAAGGGCATCGAGGCCATAGGCGTGCGCATCGGCATGCTGAACGAAGCCAACCCCGCGCTGGCGATCGCCAATATGAAGGCGCTGACGGAACTGGCCGGGCAGGGAAAGCTGAAGCCTCGCATTTCACACCGGTTCCGTCTCGACCAGGCGGCGGAGGCGGTGCAGGCGGTGATCGATCGCACCGTCATCGGCAAGGCGGTAGTGGTCGGTTGAAAATGCGTGATCCGTGAACCGTGATCCGTGATCCGTGGGTTTTCAAGCTTGTTTCTTTAGCCACGCGCTCACCGCCTGCACGAAGCCCGAAGGGTTGTCGAGCGTGACGTGGTGATCGGCTCCGGGGACTTCCGCCAGCTCGAGCTGCGGGCAGCGGGCCTTCGCGTCCCGGTAGATTTCCGGCGTGATGCGCTCGCTGCGGCCGCCTTTGACCAGCAGCGCCGGAATACCGATCTCGTTCCAGTGCGGCGGGATGTCCAGCAGCACGCGCCTGGCGTACACGTTGCGATCGAACTTGGGGCGCCACCTGCCGTCGGCGCTTTGCCGGCCGCTGCGCTGCGCCAGGTGGCGGAGGATCCCGGGCGCCGCGGTCGTGCCAGCCGGCCGCACGCGAAAGTTCGCGACGAAGTCTTCTCGCGTCGCGTAACTCCTGCCCTCACGCCCGCCGATTTCGTGCAATACGGCGGTGCGCTCCGGACTTGCGACCAGCGTCGAATCGACGAGGATGAGGCGCTTCACCCGCCCGGGGTACGTGGCGGCATAGACCAGGGAGACCAGGCCGCCCATCGAATGGCCCATCAGAACGAAATCGCGTAGATCGAGCCTTCCGACCACCTCCTCCACGTCGGCCGCGTAGCGCTGGTAGGTATAGTCGGGCGGTTGCGCCCACTCGCTGTCCCCGTGGCCTCGCTGGTCGAACGCGCGCACGTGATAGTCGGGCTCGAAGCCGCCCGCGACGAAATCGAACCAGTGGGCGTTGACCGCACCGCCGTGCAGACAGAGCATCGGCGGACGGCCTTCCGTCCCGTAGTCGAGGTAGTGGAGCTTCAGGCCGTTCGCTTCGACGAAGCGGCTGGTGGACGCAGCCGGTTGTATGCCAGCGTCGGGACGATCGGTGCTTGTTTGCGCGTTTGGGATCGAGGTCATTGCTGTTGTTGGCGTGGGAAAAGGTTCTATCCAATAGCATACGCGGCGATTAATGCCAAGCTAGCAGCCTGTCGGACTTGCGGTTCTGAACGATCGAGACAAGGCACGGGCGTCGCCCTGATTGGCGCCGAGCCGACAGGCTGTAAATGGGTTGATGATGCCAATCACCGGTTCGACAGTGCGTAGGGAACAGCGTGACGACTGAGGACTGGCGTGACGACTGAGTACTGACGATCACTTATCACGAGCGCGCCGGCAATGCCGATAGGCGGTGTGCCAGCGTGGTGGCGAAGTTGGTGGGCACCCGGCAACTCCAGTCCAGCGTGTGTATCCGGTCGCTGATCCGCCAACCGTTTTCCTGGCGGCGCATCCGGTCGATGTAGCGCAGGCTGCGCATAGCCACCCCGTCCCCTCCCTCCCCCGGTTCGACGAGAAACGCGATCGCGTTGGTTTCCGTCTCGGCCACGTCGCCTTGAAGCAGGGTGATGTTCAGGTTGCCCATGAAATGCGTGGTTATTTTCATCCTCCCGTCTCTCAACTTGTTGAAGTTTTCCAGGCTGTTGATCATCGCCTCCAGCCCCTGAGTCGGAGTACGTTTGTCATAGTGGGCCCGGACGTCTTCGGTGAAGCAACTGCGCACCTGCTCGGGACTGCTGCGGTCCAAACCTTGAAAATAGCGTGCCAGCAGATCCTGAATCGCAGCGCGATCTATCAAATACTGGATTTCACCGGAGTGCTCGTTGGAGTGTACGGCCATATATGTCCTCCGCTACGTGAGTTGGTTGACCGGGCTGCCCCGGTTTTCCCGACAGGTTATCTAAGCATAACCCGTCAGTCCAAGACCTCTCGCCTCTCGCCCCCCCGCCTTCCGCCTTGGGTTATCCTTCATCCCTCATCCTTCATCCCTCATCCCTGCCCTTCCATGGACCCGCTGCTCTTCTCCCCGCTCACCGTCCGCGGCCTCACGCTTCGCAACCGCATCGTGCTCTCGCCGATGCTCACGTATTCCGCCACCAACGGCTACACCAACGACACCCATCTCGCGCACCTGGCGAAGTTCGCGGTGGGCGGGGCCGGACTGGTGATGGTCGAGTCGACCAAGATCGATCCGCGCGGCTGCTCGACGCCGCGCGATCTCGGCCTGTGGAAGGACGAGTTCGTCCCCGGCATGCGCCGCATCGTCGATCTGGTGAAGAGCTACGGCGCCGCCTGCGGCATCCAGCTCGGGCATTCCGGACGCAAGGCGCGCCGCTCCGTGCCATGGGAGGGGCGCGTGCCGCTGCGCGACTGCCCGGGGGTGGACCACGGCGAGCCCTGGGAGCTCATCGCCCCCAGCGCCATCGCTCACGACGAGCACTACCAGTCCCCGCGCGAGATGACGCAGGCGGACATCGCGGAGATGGTCGAGGCGTGGGCGCAGGGCGCGCGCCGCGCCGGCGAGGCGGGCTTCGACGTGCTGGAGATACACGGCGCGCACGGCTACCTCATACACCAGTTCCTGTCGGCCACCGCCAACAGGCGGACCGACTCGTACGGCGGCTCGCTGGAGAATCGCATGCGCTTCGCGGTGGAGGTGGCGCAGGGCGTGCGGCGCTGCTGGCCCGGGCACAAGCCGCTCTCCCTGCGCGTGTCGGCAGTCGATGAAACGGACTGGACCCTCGACGACAGCGTCGCGCTTGCGCGCACGCTCGGCGAGCACGGCGTCGACGTGATCGTCTGCAGCGCCGGCGGCATGTCGGACACGCAGCCCGCCGCCAATCCCGTGTGCTACGGCTACCAGGTGAAGTACGCGCAGGCGGTCCGTCACGGGTCCGGCGTGAAAACGATGGCCGTCGGGCTGATCGTGCATGCCGACCAGGCCGAGGCGATCCTCCAGGCCGGGGAGGCCGACTTGATCGCGCTCGGACGGGAATACCTGGTAAACCCGAACTGGCCGCTCGATGCCGCGCTGAAGCTCGGTGTCCCGACGCCCTATTCGCAACTGCCGCCGGTGTTCGGCCACTACCTGGCCAGGCGGCAGCGCTCCTTCGCCGGGTTGCGCAATTCGACGTGGCAGACAGGCATCCAGGACGAAACTTCCCGGGAGCGATAGCCGGCAATCGCGGGCTTGCTATCGAGCTTTACGTAACTTTGTGACATCGCTCGATCCCTCACCCCCAACCCCTCTCCCGGAGGAGAGGGGAGCGTCTAGCGAAACCGGATTGTCGTCCGGTTTCGTAATATTCAATAATGGACACTATCCGTCAAAGGCTGAAACGATGAGCATTGCAGGAGAGCTGGCGCGGTTTCTCACGAGCACGAACGTAAACGATCTGCCGTCCCTCGCGCTGGAACGCGCGCGGATGGTGATAGCGAGCACGATCGCCAGCGCGGCGATGGGCTCGGACATCGTTTCCTCGAAAATCATCCGCGAGCTTGCGAAGGAACGGGGCGGGACGGCGGAGGCGAAGATCTGGTTCGACGGCGGCCGCAGAGTGCCCGTCGCGGAGGCGGCGCGCGTGAACGCGGTGATGAGCGACGCCGCCGCTTCGGACGACAGCGATCTGCGCAGCATCGCGCACATAGGCACGATCGTCTCGACGACTTCGATCGCAATGGCGGAGCGCACCGGCGCGAGCGGCCGCGACGTGCTCGGGGCGATGGTGCTGGGCTACGAGGTCGCGGGGCGCATCGATGAAGCGCTCACCCCGGGGCGCATCGACCGCGGCTTTCATGGCTCGATTTCCACGATCTTCGGCGGCGCGGTCGCGGCCGGGACGCTCCTGAAGCTGACGCAGGCACAGATGACGCAGGCCATCGCGCTCGCCGCCACCTCGATCGGCGGCATGCATGTTGCCGCCAACACGAGTGTCGCGCGCGAGTACCACGCCGGCCTCTCGGCGCTGCTCGGCATCAACGCGGCGCTTGCCGCCCAGAAGGGTTACCTCGCGGAGGAGTTGGTGCTGGAGATGCCGCGCGGCTTCTTTTCCGCGTATGGCGGAGATCACCTGGAGGACGTGACGAAGGATCTCGGCAACGCGTGGGACATCGCCACGGACATGGCGATCAAGCTGGTTCCCGGCGGCCACCCCCACCACGCCGCGGCGGAGGCGGCGGCCAATGCCGCGATCGCCGGAAACGTCGACCCGTCGGAGGTGGCAGGCATCATGCTTTCAGCTGAGAAGTACCGTACGCTGTCCGGCCCCAGGCATCCGACCGACTTAATCGGCGTCGCGCACAGCCCTGCCTACTTCGTCGCGGCAGCGGTGGCGGACAGGGGCTACGGCTGGATCCATGCCACGCCCGCGAAGGTCGCTGACCCCGTGATCGGACAGCTCATCGACAAGATCACCGTGGACCCGAACCCGCAACCGTACCCGGACCGCTTCCCGCACCGCCATGGCGCGACGGTCACGATCACGCTGAAGGACGGCCGGAAGTTCTCCGACCACGTCGATTTTCCGCGCGGATCCGGACCCCGCGGAATCGAGTGGGCCGACGTCGACACGAAGTACCGGACGCTGGTGCCGCTCTCGAAGCTGGCGCCGCGCAAGATCGAGGCGAGCCTCAAGGTAGTGCACGAATTCGAAGCGGTCAGGACGATGTCGGAGCTCACGAGCCTGCTGAGTTAGAAGTCCTTTCATAAATGCCCGTTCGCCCTGGGCCCTTCGACTCCTCTCCGTTCGTGCTGAGC
>CAZQJF010000146.1:0-7171 GCA_964593735.1 uncultured Streptomycetaceae bacterium
CCCGGACGCCGGCTGGAAGCCCGCCGGCGACGAGGACCCGACCTGGCGGATACTGGGGCTGCTCGCCGTCACCATCGGGCTGCCCTACTTCCTGCTCTCCACCACCGGCCCCCTGGTGCAGGCGTGGTTCGCGCGCACCTTTCCGGCGGGCACCGTATATCGCCTCTTCGCGCTGTCGAACTTCGGCTCGTTGCTGGCGCTCATCGCCTACCCGTTCGCGGTGGAGCCGTGGGTCACCACCGCGCAGCAGTCCTGGGGCTGGAGCGCGGGCTACGTGCTGTTCGTGCTGCTGTGCGCCGGCGCCGCGATCCGGGGACAGAAAAATAGGGGACAGACCACCATTTCCTCGCAACAGGACGGATTCGAGGAAGGAAATGGCGGTCTGTCCCCTGCTCCCGCAGACTATTCCATGTGGCTCCTGCTCTCCGGCATGGGCTCGTTCATGCTGCTCGCGGTCACCAACCACATCACCCACGACGTGGCCTCGGTGCCGTTCCTCTGGATACTCCCGCTCACCCTCTACCTCCTCTCCTTCATCCTGTGCTTCGAGGGCCGCGGCGGTTACCGGCGCCACCTCTTCCTCGGTCCACTGCTGGTGGTCGTCGGCGCGATGGCGTGGGCGCTCTATACGGAGCGGGGAATAGTAGACATCAAGGAGGCGGTGCCACTGTTTTCCGCCGGCCTGTTCCTGATGTGCATGTTCTTCCACGGCGAGCTGGCCGCGCTGAAGCCGCACCCGCGCTATCTCACCCGGTTCTACCTGATGGTGTCGCTGGGCGGCGCGCTCGGCGGGCTCACGGTGGGGTTCGTCGCGCCCAAACTCTTCAACACCTACTACGAATTCAGCATCGGCCTGGTCGTGACGCTGCTCATCGCGGCCTACGTGACGCGCGCGATGCACACGCTCGTGCCCATGCTCGTGCTCTGCGCCGTCGGCTTCACCGGATATTACGTCTACAGCTACATGGACCTCCTCTCGACGAACGCCCGGGTCATGACCCGCAGTTTTTACGGCACCCTGCGCGTGAAGGACACCGGCGTCGTGGACGACAAGGCCACGGTGCGGCGCCTGATGCATGGCGTGATCATGCACGGCGAGCAGTACCTCGCGCCGGAGCGGCGCAACGAAGCCACGACGTATTACGGCTCGACTTCCGGCATCGCGCGCCTGATGAGGAACGTTCAAGGCGCGCCGGTCAGGGTCGGGGTAGTGGGACTCGGCACGGGCACGATGGCGGTCTACGGACGGGACGGCGACGCCTACCGCTTCTACGAGATCAATCCGCAGGTCATCGACGTCGCGCGGCGGGAATTCACCTTTCTCGGCGACAGCAAGGCGAGGATAGACACCGTGCTGGGCGATGCGCGGCTCGCCATGGAACGCGAGCCGCCCCAGCACTACGACGTGCTCGTGATCGATGCCTTCTCGAGCGACTCGATACCAGTGCACCTCATCACGCGCGAGGCACTCGCCGTGTACCTGCGGCACATGAAACCGGACGGCGTCATCGCGTTTCACATCACCAACCGCTTCCTGCGCCTCGCCCCAGTGGTGAAGCGGCTTGCGGACGATCAAGGCCTGCACGCGGTCCTGCTGGTGGACGACGTGGAGGACGGCGACCTGTCCAAGACGGATTGGCTGCTCGTCGCGAGGAACACGACGGTCCTCGGGCGCCCGGAAATCGCCGAGGGGCGGGACGAAATAGACGAAATCCCGGGGATGCGGGTCTGGACGGACGACTACAACAACCTGTTTCAGATACTCAAGTAGCTGATGGTGCCGATTCTGCTGGTATGTAGCGTTCCGCCCCACCCCACACCGGTAGAACTGTCGCGCAGAAACGACAGGCTTTCCCGGAGATTAATCTTTTTAAGTCAATATGTTGCAGTGGACATTTGGTCCGGATTATAGTGCTTGTTGTGCAAAAAAATTGCCTGAAGGGTCGCGCTCGCGATGGTGACGGGGGAAGACCCAGGGACAGGCAGAGCGGAACGTGATTGATCCTGTAAAGCGAAACGCGACTATCCTGGCGTTGTTTCTGCTGGGCACGCCGTTGCCCTCGTGGGCTTTCGAGCTCATCGACGAGTTCATCTGGACCGAGTCCGGCAGGTTCCAGGCCTACCCCGCGCCCGCGCCGGACGGACGAACGGTGCGTTTTTCCGCCTTTACCGGGGTAATGCGGGACAACAATCTGTTCCGCCTGTCGGACACCGTCCCGGTGGGCACCATCGGCGCATCCCAAAGATCGGACACCATCTATCGCTATGGGGCGGGGGTGGACGTCGATATGCCGGTGAGCAGGCAGCGCTTGCTGTTCAACGCGCAGGTGGAGCAGCGCAAGTTCGACAATTTCGGCGCCCTCGATCACACCGCCTACCGCCTGGGCGGCGTCTGGCGATGGATGATCGGCAACGAGTGGAGCGGCGACATCGGCTACGACCGGCGCAAGGCCATCGCGGACTTCGGCGACCTGCAACTGCGCGTGAAGGACCTGATTACGACCGACCACGCATACGCCAATGCAGGCTATCTATTGACGCCGCGCTGGCGGGTGCGGGGAGGCGCAGAGACGTGGGAGTACGCCCACAGCGAATCCCTGAGGGCGAGTCTCGCGCATCGCCTTGATAGCGGCACGGTCGGGCTCGATTACGTCACTCCGGCCGCCAATTCGATCGGCGGGCAATTCAAGTATTCGGAAGGCAGCTTCCCCAACCAGGAAGTCGTGGCAGGGACGCTCGTGAACAACGATTTCCGCGAGTACGAAGCGAGCGTGGTCGCGCACTGGGTGCCCACCGCCAAGTCCACCCTCGACGCCAGGCTGGGCTACACCCGGCGCGAGCACGCTCAATTTTCGCAACGCGACTTCGACGGCTTCACCGGGCGGCTTGCCTATGACTGGTTCGTGACCGCCAAGACCGTGCTCAATCTCGCGATGTGGCGAGAGATTCGATCGTACGAGGATGTCACTTCGAGCTACCTGCTCAGCCATGGCATCAGCGTCGGTCCGAGCTGGGCACCCACCGAAAAGATCGTGCTGCACGCCAAGCTCCTGTTCGAGAGGCGCGACTTCGAAGGAGATCCGGGGGTGCCGCTGGGGACCGGCACCGTGCAGCGTGAGGACAAGGTCAAGGCGATCAGCCTTTCGGCCGGCTGGTCTCCGCGACGCAACATCGAGCTCACTATAGCAACGGAAAAAGGCGATCGCAGCTCCAACGTTCCCGGCCTCGACTACGACTACACCACCGTGATGGGTAACGCCAGGCTTCGCTTCTAACAGCCCAGCCTGTCGGACCACGCCCTATGAACGGTCGATATGAACGCATGGGCAATCACTCCGGGCAGCGCCGAGCCGACAGGCTGTAATGGGATATTGGGCGGGCAGCAAACCTGGATCACACGTTTGCATCCGGGGCAGCCGCTTCAATACGTCATAAGCCAGACACGCCCCAATTCTCATGCTTCTCATAATAGTCAGCCCGCATGCCCGCACGCCGTTCGAGGTGCCGCCGCCCGAAAACCCGCCAAACCCCAGTAACTGTGAAGACATGCGGGCTAGGCCATCCACGCGGAACGCTGGTCCATCAAACGCAAGTAGCTGGCCATCACGGGGGGGGTGCGCGCGAAGCCTCTGCTCGCCACGGCGTGGTGGAGGAACGCTTCGATCAGGTAGGCGAGGCCCAGGGCCGAGATGACCCGCGCGCGCCAGGTCCACTCGGGATAGAGTTGCCGCGCGACCGTTTCCACGCGCCGCAGCGTCGACGCCAGCAGGGCCGGACTGAGCCCGCGGCCGGACTCCGCCCGCGAGATCAGGAGGTAGTTGAAGGTATCGGCCAGCGGGTTGGCGCCTGCCCGGGCGTATTCCCAGTCGAACACGAAGAGGCGCTCGCCGTTCACGCGGATGTTCCACGGCGCAAAGTCGCCGTGCGCGACGACGAACGGTCCCGACCAGCCATCGAGGTGCGCGCGGCAGTCGCGCAACCCGGCGTGCAGCGTCGCTCGCATGGCGGAGGTCAAATACGGATCGAGAGTGCCCAAGGTCGATTCCAGGTACTTAAAACAGGGCGACGCTTCGAAGTTGGTGACGTCCCAGCCCACGCGCCCGAGCGCGCCCAGGAACGCGGCATGCGCCGGGGTAAACGCGCCCGTGCCGCAGTTGGCCGGCGCAGGATTGGTCACCAGGTAGCGCCGTCCGTTGGGCGCGTTTCCTTCGGCGAGTAGCCGCGGGATCTGATTTTCGAGCTCGGGCGCCGCTTCGAGCTCGCGCAGCCATTTCGCTTCCACCACCAGCTGGTTGTCGGCGCTGGGGACCATCGCGATCCTGGCGAGGGTAACACCCTCGCCACGTTCCGAGACGAGCAGCACCGAAGCCGTCTGATGTGGCCCCGCCGTCCCGATCTGTATCACTTTGTGCAAGGCCCGCCCGTAGAGTTGGCGGTCGAGAAAGAAACCGTGCCCCCCTTCCACCGAGCGCAATTCCGGAAGCAGGCCGGCCCGCGGAAATGCGGCGTTCATGCGCAGCATGACCTGCGCGTAGAGACCCTTCCATCCGCCGGCAAAGTAGGGCAGGAACCGGTGCTGGATGCCCTCTGCACCCGCCGGCACCAGGAGCGGCCGCGCCTTGGCAGCAAAGAGCACGTGCCAGCGCCCCGGGCCCAGGGGAAGCGCCCAGTTTTTCGGCTGGCCCGGCGCGCCGAAGATCGCCTGAAGGGACTGTTCCGGATTCATCCTTCGCTCTCAGCAAGCAGCATGCCTGCCGGGCCGTGAAGGGAACTTTTCCTTTGAGGGCAGCAGCTTAGCGCCACCAAGGTAGGGGAATATGTACGGCGCGTAGGGATATATTGTCGGGGGCAGCCGACGGATTCCCCATTCTGTACTTATCTTCCTGGATTAAAGCAGTTTTTTCTGTCGCGCTTCCACGACACGACAGTAGTCGGGGGGCAATGGGTCCAGTGCGTCCTCCGAACCTTGGAAGCGGTTGCCTGTACGCCGGCCGCGGACAAGAGTACAACCAGGTCGAGCGGAACCGCTGCTTGCTGTCATCGGCCAGGTTGATAGCTGCGTTAAGCAGCAGGCCCGCGATGCAACTTGGGGAGGGGGACGCTGAAAACGACCTGCGCAGATACGCCGGGCCGCGCGCCGATGGCGGACCATGGCAACCGTGCCGACCATGCGCGCAATGGTCTGCCGATCGCGTTCGGCTTACACGCCGTATTTGCCCGACAGCACACTGGCAACGCGGCTTCCCGGCTTGCGGTAGCGGCGCTGCTTGCCGCCGTTCTCGCCGCCTGCGTGCCGCTGCGTGACTTCTTCTCGCCGGTGCCCGGCGCGCCCAGCGAATGGGCGGCGTTCGTCGAAGACGTGAGAGCGTTCGAGCGGCGAATCGGCTTCGCCGAAACCGACAATTTCCTCGATTTCTCCGGCGAGCAGGGCGCTTATGCCTTCTGCGGGCACGCATCGCGCCTCATCCTGCCGTATTCCTACGAGGACCCGGCGATTCAATGGCGCGATTCCGGGACGGAGGAGGACTGCCGCGCGCTCGCCGGGAACGCCGACGTATTTTTCGGAAATGTGGAGGCGATCGGCGAATCGGCAACGCCGGTCACGCCCGCGATGATGACTGCCAAGCTCGATCGCTTTCTCTACCTCGTCATGCACGAGGACTGCCACGATCAGTTCGAGCTTCCATACGGCATCGAGGAGGCGCTCTGCGACCTCCTCACCTACAAGGCGATGGCCGTGTTCAGTGAGGAAAAATTCGGACCCCAGGCCCGCGAGGACCGTGCGATCCGCCGCTACGCCAGCGTGCAGGCGGAGCAAGCCCGCGCCACCATAATCCATTACGAACAGCTCGCGACGCTGTACGCGCGCTACGATCGAAATGAAATGTCGGAGAACACGCTCATGCGCGAACGCGCCAGAATCCTGAGCAGGGCGGAGCGCGCACTGGCCTGGAAGAAAAAAGGTCCGATGAACAACGTAGCGATGGCCAACCACATGACCTACAGCCGCCACTATCCGTTCCTGGAAAGCGTGTTCGACTCTCTCGGGCGCGATCTTGCGCGCACCGTCGAGTTCTTCCGGCGCGTGGACCGGATCAAGCCCGCGCGCGCCGCGATCCTGAAGCGGCACCGGATCGCCACCGAAGACAGCGCCGAATTCATCCGCGTGTACGAAGCCGCGGTGGTGGAGACGACCCGGAGGGCGCTGGCGGCCGAGGCGCAGCGCAAGAACTGAACCGCCAAGAGAACCAGGACAAATTAGCCACAGATACACACAGATAAACACGGATAAGATCAAGAGCAATTCAAGCCGCCGATGGCCGCAGATGACCGCCGATAAGGTCAAGACAAACCCGGCCACGGAATCACACGGAAAACACGGACAGGATCAATACCGAAGAGCAAGAGCAGATTAGCCGCAGCCTTTATGGCCCATCACGCAGGATTCAGGAGCCCTCATGAAAATCCATGCAAACGGAATCGACATTCACTACGAAATCGAAGGCAAGGGGCCGTGGCTCACCATGAGTCATTCGCTTGCGTGCAATACCAGCATGTGGGACCCGCAGATGCCGGTGCTCACCAGCAAGTTCAAAGTGCTGCGCTTCGATACGCGCGGCCACGGCCAGTCGAGCGCACCAGCCGGCGAATATACGCTGGAACAGCTTGCCGACGACGCGAAAGGGCTGCTCGACTCGCTCGGGATAGGGCAGACCCACTGGGCGGGACTATCCATGGGGGGAATGATCGGCCAGGCGTTCGCGCTCAGGTACCCCGGCGTTTTCCAGAGCATGGTGCTCGCGGATACGACCAGCCGCCGGCCCCCGGACGCGGCAAAGATGTGGGCCGAGCGCGTGCAGACCGCGCAGACGAAGGGCATGGATGCGCTGGTGGAAAGCACTCTGGCGCGCTGGTTCACCGAGCCCTTCCGCAAGTCGCGCGCCGATGTGATGGACAGGATCGGCAACGACATCCGCAAAACACCCGTCGCGGGCTTTGCCGGCTGCTGCCATGCGATCTCGAAAGTGGATTACCTCGACCGCCTGAAGGAAATCAAGGTTCCCGCCCTGGTGATGGTCGGCGAGCACGACCACGGCACTCCGCCGGAAGCGGCGCGCGTCATCCAGCAGAACCTGCCCGGATCCGAGCTGAAGATCATCGCCTCCGCCGC
>CAZQJF010000147.1:0-5801 GCA_964593735.1 uncultured Streptomycetaceae bacterium
CCTTGCGCCGTTCGGCTATGCGCTCGCTGGCCTGCGCCGCTTCCCGCTCCGCGAACGCAACCTGATCGCGCGCCAGCTTGTGCGCCAGCTCATTCATGAAGCGCTCGCCCTCCTGGACGAGGTGGGTCGTGATCGCGTACGCCATCGCGGGGGTGTAGGCCTGCGCGTTTATCGTCAGTATCCCGGCAAACTCGTCGTGGAGCACCTCGACGCGGCTCTGGTAGTGGTGCAGGAACCACTCCACCGGCGTGTCCTTCCTCCACATGCGGGAGAACACATCGTAGCTGCCGCTGTAGTGCTCCCGCAGGCCCAGTTTCCCGTCCAGAAAGCGCAGCATGTCGGGCGAGAGCAGGTAGTCGCGCAGGAGCAGCAGCTCCTTCGGGTTGCCCGCGCCTCCGGTCAGGAGCGTCGAGACATCGAGCGTCGACACTTTCGGCGCCTGGAGGTTGTCCACTAGCACGTGAGCGGAGGAAACGTAACGGTTGGCCGCGAAGAAGCCCCAATAGATCGTAAACAAGACCATTAGGGCGAGCGCGATTTGCCACACGCGGTGCTGCTTGATCAACGCGCTCATGCGGCTGCGCCCTCGTTGGCGGTTTCATTGTAGATGGAGAGGGCTTCGTCCACCGATTCGTACCAGTGCGCCTTGCCTTCATGTAGCCATACGGCGGCGTTGCAGAATGTCTTCAGGATCTCCTCGTCGTGGGAAACCATGATGAGCGACGCCCGGTCGGCGAGATTCGCGATCGCCTTGTGCATCTTCCTTTTGAACCTGGCGTCACCCACCGCCATCAGCTCGTCGACCAGATAGACGTCGAAGTCGAAGGCGAGCGAGAGCGAGAACGAAAGCTTGGCGCGCATACCCGACGAATAGGTGAAAATCGGCTCGTCGAAGTGCTCGCCCAAATCGGCGAACTTCCTGACGAATTCGGCCTTCTCTTCCAGTTTGCTGTCGAAACCCTGAATGCGGCAGATGAAACGGGTGTTCTGGCGCCCCGTCAGCGCTTTCTGCAACCCGCCGGCGAGCCCGAGCGGCCAGGACACGCGGCACCGGCGCTCGATCGACCCCCGGTTGGGGGTCTCGATGCCGGCGATCAACCGCATCAGCGTGGTCTTGCCTGCGCCGTTCGCCCCGATCACGGCGACGTTGCGATCGAGCGGGAACGTGAGCGAAATTCCGCGCAGGACCAGGTTGGATCCATGCCGGGTCTTGTAGCGCTTGTTGACGTCGGTGAGCTTGATCATCTGGCGAGCAGGGCTTTCTGATAGCGCACGTGCAAGGCCAGCCCCAGAAATAAGAGCGGAATGGCCCACGCAAGAACATAACCCAGGTTGATGCCGGCGGGTATCTGGTACTGCGGCATGAACGCCAGGCGCAGCGATTCGATGCCGTGGACGAACGGATTCAGCAGCAGTATGTCGCGCAACGCGGGCGGCGGTAACATCGATGGATACATGACCGCCGACATGAAATAGAGGGGTGTCATGGCCAGACGCATCATCCGGGCGATATTCGGAACCAGCTCCGTGACGACCGAAATGATGAGCCCCAGTCCCACGCCCAGCAGCAGCAAAACGCCCACGGCGAGCATGGCCCCCATGGGATTCACAGGCACAACCGCGTAGCCCAATAGTCCCGCGCCGCTCAACACGATCAGTATGATCAGAATCTGAAGAAAGGCCTCGATCGCGATTCGTATCAACACCGCGTCCACCGGTAGAACCTGGCGGTAGGTATACAAAGGCCGGCTCTGCCTGACCGCGTTCCGGCAGCGGTTCATCATGTTGCGCGGCAGAAGGAAGCCGAGCACGCCGAGCATGACGAAAAGCGCGGTATCGACGGTCCCGAACACCACCCGCTGCCGAATGACGCTGAACATGTACATGACGAGCACAACGTGGAAGATGGGTTCCACCATCAGCCATATCCAGGCCATTCGGTCCCGCGCGATGCGCGTGACCGCTTCGCGCAGGAACATCGCTTTCCACACCCCTAGCGCCACCAGGAGAGGGGAGCGAAGCGTTGGGGAAGCCGCCATGGCCGCTCAGGCTAAAGCAGCCCGCGGCGGTTCAGCACGCGCCGCAGTGCCGCCATGGTGGCGATGATGTCGTCGGCCGCGGAGCGGGCCTCGTCCGCCGCTGCGTCGCTGAACCACTCAGCGGCGTCGGCCATCTGCTCAGGCAGGGTCAGCGCCGCATGCCTGCGCTTCAGGGCGGCGACCGCTTCATGGCGTTTGACCCATGATTCAATCTCCGCCAGTTCCTCCGGGGAGCAACTCGCGCGAAGCTTGTCGGTAATTCCCAGGGTCGCGCGGTTAATGCTGCCTACGGGCACTGACTTTACCTTCCCGCTGGCGGGATCAGGCTGTGTCTTCACCACCTGTATGTTATTGCCGCGAAAGCGAAAATACACGGTTAATCCCCTTGGACGAGTGGATGAGACGTGCACTGGATTCATGATCATATATGATCATGATATCTTCACCCGGAGGAGATGTCCATGCAAGCAGAGCGGCTCCCTCCGTGCGGGCCATCGCGGTGTGCGGTTTACGCAACTTCGCGGGTCATCAGCCCTGACATGAGCGTGCGCACCCCCGGCTTCCAATCGGGGAGGGTGACGCCGAAGGCGGTCCTGAGTCTGGCCGTATCCAGTTGGGAATTGGCCAGCCGTTTCGCGGCAGCGGGGTAAGCGCTCGAGGGGACCGTAGACGTTCGGAGGGCCCACGGGATCGGTTTCCAGGTACGGTGCGCTCGATTCCCCGTCGAAAACGTGGTCGGTGGAGTAATGGATGAGCCGGGCCTGCCGCTGCGCCGCGATTCGCGCCAGCATTTCCACGGCTCCGAGTTCACGCGAAATGCCGGGGAACAGGAAACAGGGAATGAGGAAATCGGAAATGCGCTCCGCGGGCGGGGTGCTCAAGGAAATAAATCGGCTTCCTTGAGCCGCCGCCCGGCACGATCCTTTGCCGCGAGTATCGGTTTCCCCGCCAGCGGCCATTGAATCCCGATATCCGGCTCGTCCCAGATCACGCAACGCTCGTGCTCGGGCGCGTAGTAGTCGGTAGTCTGGTAGAGAAAATCCGCGGAATCGGAGAGTACGAGGAAGCCATGCGCAAAGCCCTCCGGAATCCAGACCATCCGCTTGTTCTCCGCCGACAGGGTGACCCCTGCCCACTGGCCGAACGTGGGTGAGCTTTTCCGCAGATCCACTGCGACGTCGAACACTGCGCCCGTGACGACCCTGACCAGCTTGCCCTGCGGCTGACTGATCTGATAGTGCAGCCCTCGCAGCACGTTCTTCGTGGAACGCGAATGATTGCTCTGGGCAAATTGCGGATTCAATCCCGACACTTCCCTAAAGACACGTCGGTTGAAGCTTTCAAAGAAGAAGCCGCGCTCGTCCCCGAATACCTCGGGCTCGATCACGAGCACGTCGGGGATGTTGGTCTTGATGATGTTCATCGGCGGAGCATGCCATGGGTAATTGCGGGGCAGTACCGGCTCGTCCCGACAGAATGGTCTTGATCACCATGGCGAGGGGCACGCCTGCGGAATCGGCTGGTTACCGGCTATATTCTTGATTCGGATGGGCCACAAGTCTGCGCGTCGTGGCATTTTCGGGCAGGGGAGTGCGGCGCGCAAGTCCAGGCCATGCCTTTTCAGAGCATATTCCGTTTTCCCGTCCCGGGTGAGACGATAGCAAATGATCAAAGGAGGACCCATTGAGCAATAACGACGTTGGTGTAAGCATGGACGGCCATGTCGCGACGGTGGAAATCAGGCGGCCGCCGAACAACTTCCTCGATCTGGAGCTGATCGCAAATCTTGCTTCGGCGCTCGAGGCGCTGGACGGGGACGCGAATTGCCGCAGCGTGGTTCTGGCCGCGGCCGGCAAGCATTTCTGCGCCGGCGCCAATCTCACGAAGCGCATGGAGGATGCGGCGGAAGGGCGCCCGGTGGTGGTTCAACGGCGGCATCTCTATCACGAGGCGCAGCGTCTCGTGAAAACGAGGAAGCCCATCGTCGCGGCGGTCCACGGCAGCGCGATCGGCGCCGGGCTGGGACTCGCGCTCGTCGCGGATTTCCGCGTGAGCTGCCAGGAGGCGCGTCTGGCCGCGAACTTCACCGCGCTGGGCTATCACCCGGGCTTCGGGATGACGGCCACCCTGCCCCGGGTGGTCGGGCATCAGCGCGCCCAGTGGCTCATGTACACCGGGCGCCGGGTGCCGGGAGACGAAGCTTACGCGATGGGGCTGGTGGACCGGCTGGTGGAGCAGGACAAGGTGCGCGAGGCGGCGCAGGAGTTTGCCGCCGAGCTGGCGCAGATAGCCCCGCTCGCGTTGCAAGCCACCCGCGCGACACTCAGGGACGACTTGATCCCCGCGTTTCGGGCCGCGACCGAACGGGAAGCGTTCCAGCAGCAGTGGCTGCGGGAAACCGGGGATTTCAAGGAAGGCGTAAAGGCGAGCGCCGAGCGCCGGGCGGCGAAATTTACGGGCACCTGACCGAACGTGGACTGTAGCCGGAAGGTGAGCAGCGACGAAGTGACGCGTCAATGAATAGTCCACGACTTTTCACGCCCCATCACTCATCAGTCATCACCCATCACGCAGCAATTCTCAAAGAGGAGCAGTGCCGTGGCCTTTGCGTTAACCCAGGAAGAGCGGATGCTCAAGGATCTCGTCGCGAGGTTCGTGAAAGAGGAGTTGATGGCGCTGGAGAACAAGGTGCTGGCCCGCGACGCCGTGGGCGAGGGCATGGGCTTCACGAAGGAAGAGCAGGACCGCCTGGACTCCAGGTCGAAGGAGCTCGGGCTGTGGGGCCTGGATGCGCCGGAGGAGTACGGGGGATCCGATCTGCCGGTGACTTCGATGGTCGCGGTGAACGAGGAGATGGGCAAGACCGCCCTGCAGTACAGGCTGCCGCCGGACTCGCCCAACCTGCGCATGCTGATGCGGGTCTGCAGCGAGAAGCAGACCCGGCAGTACCTGGAGCCGTACGCGCGGGGCGAGATGAAATCAGCGATAGCGATTTCAGAGCCGGGCGGGGGCGGCGATCCGGCGGCGATGAAGACGCGCGCGGTGAAAGAACGCGACGGCTGGCTCATCAACGGCCGCAAGATCTGGATCAGCGGCGTGGACCAGGCGGATTTCGTCATCCTCATGGCGGTGACGGATCCGGAGAAGGGCGCGCGCGGCGGAATCTCCGCCTTCATCGTGGACAAGGGCACGCCGGGCTTCAACGTGCTGCGCAAGATCCCGATGATAGGCGGCCGCAATACGTTCGAGGTCGCGCTGGAGGACTGCTGGTTGCCTCAGACCCAGCTCCTGGGCGAGGAGGGCAAGGGTTTCGGGCCGATGCAATTGCGCCTTTCAACCCGCCGCGTGCAGATCGGCGCCTGGTGCGTGGGCCGCGCGCAGCGCGCGCTGGACATGATGGTCGATTATGTCCCGCAACGTAAGACTTTCGGCGTGCCGCTCTCCGACCGGCAGGCCATTCAGTGGTGGATCGCCGATGCCGCCACCAAGATCCATGCAACCCGCCTCATGGTCTACGACGCAGCGGACAAGGTCTCCCGCGGGGAGGAAGCGCGGACCGAGATCTCGATGCTGAAGGTATTCGCCACGGAGATGGCGACCGAGGTGATCGATCACGCCATGCAGGCATTCGGCGCGATGGGCATGACGAAGGAAATGCCGTTCAATGCGATGGCGGGCCATCTCCGCGTGATGCGGATCTACGAAGGCCCGTCGGAAGTGCACCGCATGCTCATCGCCCGCCACGTACTGCAAAAGCGGTTC
>CAZQJF010000147.1:5901-7159 GCA_964593735.1 uncultured Streptomycetaceae bacterium
TAGTCATTTTGCCGCGCTTTTCCACTTCGGCAGTTCTTCCAGCACCGCCGCTATGGTTTTCTCCGTCACCGGCTTGAACACGTGCGCGTCAAACCCGGCTTCGAAAGCGACGCGAGGGTCGTCGGTATTTGCGGTCAGCGCCACCAGGCAGGGTCGCCGGATCCCGGGCGCCGCGCGGACCCGCCGCGCGATCTCGTATCCGTCGAGAGCCGGCAGGCCGATATCGATGAAGGCGACATCGTGGGTTCCATCCAGTGCGGCGCGAAGCCCGGCGGGGCCGTCCCTGTCTATGTCCACGATATGGCCGTCGTTTTCGAGCCAGAGCCGGATCAGCGCCGTGATATCCGCGTCGTCGTCAACGATCAGAATACGGTAGCCCACGCCATGACCTCCGGATATTTCGAATCCAATTCGTGCCGTTTGCCCGCGGGCGGTTTTGCCTAAGGAGTGTGTCGAAACCAAGTTCGATACACTCCTCATTCTTCCATAAAGAATTGCGGTGGTATAGCAGGCCGTGGCGCCAACCATCTTGCACTGTCGCAAACTGTCCGGGCACGGCGCGCCGGCCCCACGCTTGACCTGGCGCGCCGGGCGACTGCATGATCTGCGGTAAACGCCTGTATGCTCTGGGGCTAAACCGCTGAACGACGAATCAAGGAGACCGCCATGATCGATATGCATGCCCACTGGAGGCCCGCCGAGCTGGCCGACGCACTGCGCGCCCGGACCCGTGAACCGCGCATCGTGCGTAACGACGACGGCGTCGAAGTGCTGAAGACCCGGGTCGGCGAGGAGCCGCTCGCCAGTGCGTTCGATGACGTGGACAGCTACCTCGCCAGGATGGACCGCCAGGGCGTGAGCACCAGCGTGCTCTCGCTGCTCGGCATGTGCTGCTGGATCGAGTCCCAACCGCTCGAGGTGTCTGTCCCGCTGTGCCGCCTCGTCAACGACAGCCTTTCCCGGATCTGCAAGAAGCACGAGGGCCGCTTCACCGCCCATGCTGCGCTGCCGCTCGCGGACATTTCTGTCGCCGCCGCGGAGCTCGACCGGGCGCTGGGGTTGCCGGGCATGATCGGCGCGCAGTTGCCGGCGAACGGTTTCCTTACCCGCAAGGACGCCGAAAAGATGCGGCCGCTGCTCGAGGTCGCGAACCGCCACCGCGCTTTCCTCTTCATACACCACGGCCCGCTGCCGGGCGACGCATTCCCGAAGGTCACTGGAGATACGGACAACGCGCGCCGCCGCAACGGCACGCTCG
>CAZQJF010000148.1:0-7153 GCA_964593735.1 uncultured Streptomycetaceae bacterium
CAAATACCGAAGCGCGCATTGTTGAGGCAGCCGAACGGCGCCTTGAGACCTGAGGCCCCGGGCAGAACGTTCTCCTCCGGAACGAAAACGTCATCCATGATCAGCTCACCGGTGGGAGAGGCGCGCACCGAAAACTTGCCCTCGATCTTGCGCGTGGACAAGCCCTTCATCCCGCGCTCGAGAATGTAGCCGCGCACGACACCGGCATCATCCTTCGCCCAGACGATCATGATGTCCGCGATCGGCGCATGCGTGATCCAGAGCTTGTTTCCGGTCAGGACGTAGCCCCCGGGCGCTTTCTTCGCCCGGGACTTCATGCTGCCAGGGTCCGAGCCGTGATCGGGTTCGGTAAGGCCGAAGCAGCCCAGCAGTTCACCCTTCGCCATGCGGGGAAGGTACTTCTGCCGCTGTTCCTCGCTGCCGTAGGCGTAGATCGGCGTCATCGAAAGCGTGCTCTGGACGCTGCACGCCGAGCGGAAGGCGGTGTCTACGCGCTCCAGCTCGCGCATGATGAGCCCGAAAGCGACGTAGCCGATGCCCGCGCAGCCATAACCTTCCAGGTTTGCGCCGAGAAAGCCCAGTTCCCCGAACTCGCGCATCACCACGGGATCGAAATGCTCGCGGCGGTTCCAGTCCTTGATGCGCGGCATGAGCTTTGCCTGCGCGTACTGGCGCGCGGTGTCTCGCATCATGCGCTCCTCCGAGGTGAGCTGCTCCTCGATCAGGAACGGATCTTCCCAGTTGAATTTCCCGCCGATCAGCGTTACGGAAGACGTGTCTCTCATCCGCTATCCCGGAACCGACAACATTGACGCAACGGCGCAAATAAAAACAAACCGGCACGCCATGGCGCGCCGGCTCTGATCTGTCCCGGTCTTGCTGCCGGGTTGACCCGGTCCTGCCATCCTGTGCGGCCTCGTGTCCTTGAGTCGAGGCCTCTAGACTCTTTCGAGAATCGCCGCCATGCCCTGCCCGCCGCCTATGCACAGGCTGACGAGCGCGTAACGTCCACCGCTGCGCTGCAGCTGTCGCGCGGCGGTCAGTGCGAGCCGGGCTCCAGAGGCGCCGAGCGGGTGGCCGACGGCTATCGCGCCGCCATTCGGATTGACGCGATTGTCATCGAACGCGACATCCAGTCCCTTGAGGCACGCAAGCACCTGCGCGGCGAACGCTTCGTTGATCTCGATGACGTCCATGTCCTTGATCGTGAGCCCGGCCCGTGCCAGCGCTTTCTTCGACGCTGCAACGGGCCCGATACCCATGATGCGCGGCGGCACGCCCATGGCGGCGCTCGCGATGACGCGGGCAAACGGCTGGACCCCCGCCTTTTCGCCAGCGGCGCGCGAAGCGAGGACGATCGCAACCGCGCCGTCGTTGATCCCCGAGGCGTTGCCCGCGGTCGTTACCCCGCCTTCGTAAAGCGCCTTCATACGGCTGAGTGCATCGAGATCCGTGCTCGGGCGCGGGTGCTCGTCGTCGGCCACCGGCGGCACGGGACCCTTGCGACTTGCCGGCATCTCGACCGGAGAGATTTCACCCGAGAAGAAACCCTCGCCCTTGGCGATCCCATAGCGCTGCTGCGAGCGCAGTGCGAACTTGTCCGCCTCCTCGCGTTTTATCTCGAAATCGCGCGCGAGGTTGTCGGCAGTCTGCGGCATCTGGTCATCGCCAAACTGCTTGGTGAGCCGGGGGTTGGAAAAGCGCGGGCCGATCGTGCTGTCGTAAAGCTTGACGTCGCGCCCGAACGCCGATTCCGAGCGGCTCATGACCAGGGGCGAGCGGCTCATGCTCTCCACGCCGCCCACCAGGAAGACATCCCCCTCCCCCGCCGTTATCGCATGCGCCGCGTGCACCAGCGCTCCCAGGCCGCTCGCGCAATTGCGCTGCAGCACCGTGCCCGGCGTCTCGATCGGCAGGCTCGCCGCCAGCCCCGCATGGCGCGCCACGCAGCGGCTGTCCTCCCCGCCCTGATTGGCGCAGCCTACGACGAGGTCCTCGATTTGTTCCGGCTTGAAAGAGGATTTTTTCATCACCGCCTTGATCACGTCCGCCAGCAGGTCATCGGGGCGGACCTTTGCGAGCACGCCGGCGTGCCGGCCGAAGGGAGTGCGGAGTCCGTCATAGATATAAGCGTCGAGCATAGCGCCGTCCTTTCTGCATCGGAGCAGATCGTTGTGAATCAGGGTTCGGGAGTAATCAAGGTTCGGGAGTTGAGAGGGAAACACCCAGCCTGGCCCGCCGCGTGAGCCAGATATTGGGCCGGTAGCGCGGGTCACCGTAGATACGATACATCGCGCAGAGCACCTTGTATACGCGCTCGGGTCCCAGCACGTCGCCGAACTTGAACGGACCGTTGGGGTAGTTCAACCCGAGCGTCACCGCCTTGTCGATATCGGCGGGCTGCGCAGTGCGGCTTTGCGCGATGGAGCAGCCGATATTCACGATCATGGCGATTATTCTTTGAGCGATGAATCCCGGGCTGTCGCGGCACACCGTTACCGGCACGCCATCGGATGACAGCAACCCGTGGGCCGCGTCCCGGTACGCCGGATCGGTGAGCGGCGTGGTCATGATGGTGCGGCGCTTGGCCAATGGAAAAAGGGTATCCACAGCCACCGTGCGCGCCGGGTCCAGTTCCTGCTCTACGGCGCAGGTGGTCGCGTCTTCGCCGATCGGCGTAACCAGGCACAACGCGTCCGCTCCCGGCTTCGCGCCCGCCCTGGGCGCCGTGCCGAGCTTTTTCAGGAGCGCGGCGAGCGTCGCATGCCCCTGCGGATCCGCCGGGCTTACCCAGACGTTATCCGGGCGTGCCGCGGGCGGCGCCGGTTCCGGCGCCACGATCGGCTTCATCTCGCTGTCGTACTCGTAAAAGCCCCGTTTGCTCTTGCGGCCCAGCACGCCCGCTTCGTATCGGCTGCGCATGATGAGATTCGGACGGTAACGCGGCTCGTGGAAAAACTGCTGGTAGATCAGCTCGGACGCCGGTTGCGTGACGTCGAGTCCGGTGAGATCCATCAATTCGAAAGGGCCCATGCGAAAACCCCCGACATCGCGCATGACACGGTCCACGTCGGCGAACGCGGCGATTCCTTCCGACACCAGGTGCGAGCCCTCCAGCGAGAACCCGCGCCCCACCTGATTTACGAGGAAGCCCGGCGTATCCTTCAGCCGCACCGGCTCGCGGGTCATGCGCCGGCCGATCTCCATCAACGCGTCGGCTGTCCAGCTTTCGGTCTGCAGGCCTTCTATGACCTCGACCAGGCGCATCAACGGCACTGGATTGAAGAAATGAAAACCCGCGAAGCGCCCCGGCGTCTTCATTTTCGACGCGATCGATGTAACCGACAGCGACGAAGTGTTGCTCGCCAGGATACAGCCCGGCGCGACGAGGGGCTCCAGCTGCCCGAACAACTCCTGCTTCGCCTGCAGGTTCTCGACGATTGCCTCGATGACCAGGTGACACGGTTTCATGTCGGCTGGCCCGTTGACGACGGTGATCCGCTCCACCGCAGCGACGGCTTCATCCTTGCGCATGCTGCCCTTCTCCGCGGCCCGGTCGAGCATCTTACCGACGAACTCGCGTGCCTCGCCGGCCGCGCCCGGCCGGCTGTCGGCCATCAGCACCCGCATGCCCCCGGCGGCAGCGACCTGCACGATTCCGCGTCCCATTGCGCCGGTTCCAATCACCCCGACGGTCAAATCGCTACGGCTGGCGTCGAATGCCATGATCTCCCTTTGAGCACGAATATCGTTCAGGTAACGCGGAAGTTCGTTATGACTACCGCCTGAAGCCCAGGGCGGTGGCGGCTACATTCCTTGCGCGAACGCCAGGGTCTTTGCAATGGCTGGACGATCAATAACGGTCCGCGGCGCCGTCATCGTCCCTTGAATGCCGGCTTGCGCTTCTCCATGAAAGCGGCCTGCCCTTCCTTGTAATCCTCGCTCTCGTAGCAGGCATCCACCATGCGCTGGCACAACTCCAGATCGCGCTTATCGGGCTCGTGCAGGCACTCGATCAACGCGCGTTTCACCGAGGCGACAGTAAGGGGTGCATTCTCCGCGATGGTTTTCGCGTACTCCAGCGTATGGTAATTTCTCGCCTACTGAGCTTTCGGCAAATGGGTGACGACCCGATGCTCGGCAGCATTCACGCCTCAGCGCACCACCAGCACCGGTATTTTGGTATGCGTCAGGACTTTCGAGGTCTCAGTGCCCAGCAGCACGCTGGAAAGACCCCGACGGCCATGGGACGCCATGAAGATCAAGTCGCATTTCTCCTTCCGGGCCGCGGCGATGATCTTCAGGTACGGCATGCCGGAGGGCGCCACGATGCACTTGCAACGCACGCCCGCCGCCTTTGCCTTCCTGGCGACCTTGTCGACGATGCGCTGGCCACGCGCCCGCGCCTCCTGAAGGAACCCCTGTCGTATCGCGAAGCTGTTCGGCAACAAGGTTTCGTCGGCTAGCGCGCGGAACTCGGGAACCACGTGTATCGTCGTTACGCGCGCCTTGATGCGCTTCGCGAACGCGATACCCTGCTGGACCCCTTTATCGGAAAGGGGAGAACCGTCCGTAGGCAAGAGAATATGCTTGAACATCATACTTCCGCCTCCATCGTGGGCTTCCGGCGCCGCTCGAACTGCAGCCCGGGTATGGGAAATCGATTGGAGCTGAATCGAGCTACATGATACCGCGGACCGAGCCGCGCGGGATGAACGCTTACCAGGTGAATTCCGGCCGATACCTCAGCCGGCCCGGCCCTTTTTTAAGTAATCTCTGAAGATTGGGGATCCAAGATTGGGGATCCAAAGGGGCCTCAGTCAACATGAGGGCTCCTTTTTCGGGCTTCCTCAATGGCTCTTGCCGGTGCGGTGCGGGGGAATGGGGAGCGCTACAACCTCGATCCCCTCATCCACCAACTCTTCGACTTCATCGCGCGAAGCGGTGCCGCGGATCCTGCGCTCCGCGGTTTCGCGATAATGGATCTTGCGGGCTTCCTCGGGGAAAGCCGAACCCACATCTTCGGTGTGGTCCATGATCTGCTCGACCAGCTTGATCAGCAAGTCCTTGCCGACGTTGGCGTATTGCTGCCCGGCCCCGCCGCCCGATGCCGGGCGCGTATTGCCGGGGCTCCTGATGTGCGACGCATGCGGAACCTTCACGACATTCCCGTTGCTGCACATGGGGCAAACGATGAGCCTGCGCTCCAGTTGATGCTCGAACTCCTGGCTCGAGGCGAACCAGCCCTCGAAGCGATGGTTGTTCTCGCAGCCCAAATCAAAAACGATCACTGGTCCCTCCCGACCAAGCCCCAACGGCCACATCTGTTTGACCGCCGTCCTGCCGATTTGACTCCCACGCAATAGCAATAATAATGCCATATTATCACCTCCCCCGAAATACGGGGGTGTAGCGCGTCGTACCCCCAATATCTTGGGGGCCTGCGACCGCAAGAGCTATGGCAGGTGACGATCTTCCGTCGCGCCGTGCACCAGTTCGAACCTCTTGGTACCCGAAGGGCCTCTCCGGCTGTTTCCGCCCCGGCGGCACACAAGATTGGTGGGCGAGACCGGATTCGAACCGGCATGGCTTGCGCCGAGGCATTTTAAGTGCCTTGTGTATACCAATTCCACCACCCGCCCGCCGCTGGGCTCAGGCAAATCTTAACAGCCGGCCCGTCCGGGCGTGGTACTCTTTCATCGTGATCTCCCGCGTCTTCTTGGCGAAGGCTCCAGGATTCAAAACGACCGTCGTATAGGTCAACCCTCGAGGAGTCCCCCGGCAAAGCCGGGGATTTATCTCAGCGAATTAGGCGAGTCAAAAAATATGATTCGATATCTCAATGAGAAAGACGTCGAGCATTTGCTGACTATGCCGCTTGCTTTGCAGGCCGTCGAGCAGGCATTGAAAGACCGCGCCCTGGGTCGGGCCGTCGATGTGCCGAGGGTGCGCGCACATATTCCAGCAGGCACGCTGCACGTGGTGGAAGGCGCCGCACCGGAGTTGGGATTCATCGGCTACAAGGCATACTACGCGATGCACGGGAAGGGTACACGTTATTACCTGAATCTATTCAACTGCGAGAGCGGCAGGCTCGATGCGATCATTGACGCCAGCCACATCGGCATGATGCGCACAGGCGCTGCCAGCGGCGTCGCCACGCGCTATCTTGCTCGTGAGGACTCCAGGGTGATCGGCATGTTAGGTGCCGGCAAGCAAGCCGTAGGCCAGTTGGAAGCAGTATGTAACGTACGCCCGATCCGCGAGGTGAGGGTTTACAGCCGCACGACTGAGCGCGCCCGCAAGTTCTGCGCAATGATGTCGTCACGGCTTGGCGTAGTATTGAATGCCGTGCCAACTGCAGCCGATGCTGTACGGGGCGCCGATATCATCAACCTTATCACCAAGGCTGCCACCCCGGTTCTTGCTGGCGAATTGCTTGAGGCTGGCCAGCATATCAATGCAGCAGGCTCCAACGCGCTGAGCAGGCGCGAACTCGACGAGGTGGCAGTACGCCGCGCCAGCAGAGTGATCGTTGATGCGCGTAGTACAACGCGCAAAGAGTGCGGAGATTTGCTGCCGCTGGTGGAGAAAGGCCTCCTTGACTGGGACACGCTGCCGGAGCTCGGCGAAGTCATTGTGGGGCGCGTGCCAGGGCGAACGGCGAAAGAAGAGATAACGCTCTACGAGTCGCACGGCATGGCGATCCAGGATATTTACGTCGGTGCCGGGGTTCTGGCACTCGCTCGAGAGCGCGGCATCGGCGTTGACCTGCCCATCGGGGACTGAGAAACGCACATGCGTGAGCTGCACCCCTGTTTCGGAGGCCATTAATTCCGCCGCCAGATGGCTGGAACTACGGCAATCATTGAATTGGACCACCGGGCGAGCACCCGGAACGTGCCGATCGAACAGTCCTACTCCCGTTGCCCGCCCTGGAGGGTCTCCGTCAACCAATCGGCTACATAGTCGACCCCGACCTGTCGGTTGTCGACGTGGCAGTGCTCGGCGCCACCCTCATCGGGTGTAAAAACTTTCACCGACTTGTTCCGAGAGCCGGCCGCCTCGCAGAGCTTGTGCGCGTCATCGGGCGACGCCAGTCGGTCGTTTACGCCATGAGTAATGAGCAACGGGCAGGTGATGTTCCTGGCGC
>CAZQJF010000149.1:0-1222 GCA_964593735.1 uncultured Streptomycetaceae bacterium
AAGCGCTCGAACAGGAGAGCGTAGTGCAGCGGGTCGAGGTCGGTGATGCCGAGGCTGTAGGCGACGAGCGAGCCCGCGCCCGAGCCCCGTCCCGGGCCGACCGGCACCCCGTTCAACTTCGCCCAGTTGATGAAATCGGCGACGATCAGGAAGTACCCCGCGAAACCCATCTGGACGATGGTGGTCAACTCGAACTCCAGGCGCTCCCGGTACCGCGACAGCTGCTCCGCTCGCGCCTTGTCCTCCGGGAAGAGCTGCCGCATCCGTTTGTCGAGCCCGAACGCCGCCGAGTCGCGCAGGAACTGGTCGAGCCCGACATTGTTGGGCGTGGGAAAGCGCGGCAACCGGGTTATGCCCAGCTCGAGCTCGAGATTGCAGCGCCTGGCGATCTCGACGCTGTTGGCGAGCGCCTGCGGGATATCCTGGAACGCCGCCGCCATTTCCGACTGGGACTTGAAATACTGGTCCTCTGCGAAGCGGCGGGGCCGCCTCTGGTCGGACAGCACGTAGCCCTCGGCGATGCAAACGCGCGCCTCGTGCGCCCGGAAATCCTCCGGCCGGACGAACTGCACCGGGTGCGTGGCGACGACGGGCAGTTTCACCGCGGACGCGAGCCGGATCGCTCGCTGCACGTACGTTTCCACCGGCACCGCCGCGGCGCCCTGCCCCGTGGCGCTCCTGCCCGGCCGCTGCAGCTCCATATAGAATCGGTCCGGAAAGAGCGCCTGCCACCCTCGCGCCAGGCGCTGCGCCTGCTCCACGTTGTCCATCAGCAGTGCCTGACCAAGGTCGCCGTGATGCGCCCCGGAGAGCGCGATCAGGCCCTCGGTGCCCTCGCCGAACCACCCCTTTCTGATTTCCGCCCGCCCGCGATACTGGTTGGAACGGTATGCGCGGGTGAGCAGGTCGCAAAGCCTGAGGTAGCCGCCGCGCGCCTGCGCGAGCAGCAGCAGCCGGTACGGCTTGTCCCGGTCGGCCTCGTTTTCGAGCCAGATATCGCAGCCGATGATCGGCTTGATCCCTGCCTCGCGCGCGGCCTTGTAGAACTTCACCAGCCCGAACACGTTGGCGAGATCGGTCAATGCCAGCGCCGGCATGCCGTCCGCCGCCGCCGCCTCGACCGCCTCCTCTATGCGGACGATGCCGTCTACGATCGAGTATTCGCTATGGAGGCGAAGATGGATGAACGATGGCGCGGCCATCGGTTCATTTTACGCCGTGC
>CAZQJF010000149.1:1322-7102 GCA_964593735.1 uncultured Streptomycetaceae bacterium
ATTCCGCTTCCATTCCGTGTGTTTCCGTGGCTGATTCTTCTTCGGTTTCATTTTCTTCCTTCTTGGGGTCCTGGCGCCTTGGCGGTTCAATTCAGCCTCTAGTACACGCGGCTGACGCGCCAGCCGCGGCGTTCGAGCTCGGCGAGAACCCCCCTCTCGCCGTAGAGGTGCAACGCGCCTACCGCGGTCAGGGCGCCGCCTTCCTTCAGCCGCGCCTGCATGCGCTCGGCCATGCGGACGTTGCGCTCGTTGGATTGTTGGCAATGCTCCATGATTTCTGCTAAAACCGCACGCTCTATCGGGCCGTGGCTCCGCGCACGGCCCGATTAATGATAAGGCTTCTTTGCGAGGACCCCAACAAAGATGAAGCAAAGCGAATCTCACTTCCACGACATCCGCGGGCTGCGCTACCACGTCCGGACGTGGGGCAAGCCCGGCGCTCCCGCGCTGTTCCTGCTGCACGGCTGGATGGACGTGGCGGCATCGTTCCAATTTGTGGTGGACAGCTTCGAGCGCGAGTGGCACGTCATTGCGCCGGACTGGCGCGGCTTCGGACTCACCGGTTGGATGGGAGACAGCTACTGGTTTCCCGACTACTACGCGGACCTTGAAGCCATCCTCGACATCTATCAGCCTGGCGCCCCGGTGGACATCGCAGGCCACAGCATGGGCGGCGTGGTGGGCGGCATGTACGCCGGGATCAGGCCGGGACGCGTCGCGCGGCTCGCCTCCCTGGAAGGCCTGGGGTTGGCCCGCCGGCCGGCGGAGCACGCGCCCGCGCGCTATGCCGAGTGGCTCGACGAACTGAAGGATCCGCCCCGTTTCAGGCCGTATCGTACATTCGACGAGGTTGCCGCCCGGTTAAAGCGCGACAATTCCCGGCTGACCGACGAACGCGCGGCGTTCCTCGCGCGGCACTGGGCGAAGCAGCTGGATTCCGGGGAAGTCATGCTCGCGAGCGACCCGCGGCACAAGATGATCAATCCCTACCTGTTCCGGATCGACGAAGCCCTCGCCACCTGGCGGCGGATCACGGCGCAGGTTCTGTTCGTTTCGGGAAAGCAATCCAGTATCCCGGCGCGCATGAAAGACACGCCGGAGCAGTTCGCCGAGCGCAAAAGCGCATTCCGCAACCATCGTGAGGTCGAGATCGACGATTGCGGGCACATGATGCACCTCGACCAGCCGCAGCGGCTGGCCGCCCTGATAGAGGAGTTCCTGAGCCCGGCCTGATGGGCGGGCGGAGGCCGTGTTTAAGGAAGCTCTGAAAAAGGGGCCCTCATTGTTCACTGAGGCCCCTTTGAATCCCCAATCTCAGCTGAAAAACCTCCTCGGCACGTGGCGCCGAGGAGGTTTTTCAGAGGTTACCTAATCGGAGAGGATCGTGGGAAAAGCGAAACCGGCGGTGATGAAAAATACGAGCAAAACGGCTTCAACGCGCGCGCGCCCGCCGCGGCCATCCCACTTCGTGCTTGCCGTCCACGGCGGCGCCGGCGTCCTGCACCGCGCGATGCTGTCGCCCGCTCTCGAGCGCGCCTATCGTGGCGGCCTCACGGCGGCGCTCATGGCCGGACACCGCGTCCTGGCCGCAGGCGGGAGCAGCCTCGATGCCGTGGTGGCGGCCGTCACGGTGTTCGAGGACACGCCGCTCTTCAACGCGGCGCACGGCGCAGCGTTCACCACCGACGGAACGAACGAGCTCGATGCTGCCGTGATGGACGGCGCGACGCTGCGGGCGGGCGCCGTCACCCTGGTGACTACCGTCAAGAACCCCGTGCAACTGGCCAGGCTCGTGATGGAGCGGACCCCGCACGTGATGCTCGCGGGATACGGCGCGGAAGCGCTCGCGCGCGAGCACGGCCTCGAAATCGTGAACCCGGAATACTTTTTCACGGAGCGGCGCTGGAACGCCCTCCAGCGCTTGAAGCAGGTCGCGAAGGAAGGACAGCGAAGTGCGGTGACGGAGGCGGACAAACACGGCACCGTGGGTGCGGTTGCCCTCGACAGCAAAGGCAACCTCGCCGCTGCAACCTCCACGGGCGGCCGCAACAACAAGCTGGGCGGGCGCATCGGCGACTCTCCCGTCATCGGCGCCGGCACTTACGCCAACAACGCCACGGCCGCCGTGTCGGGCACTGGCGAGGGCGAATACTTCATGCGCACGGTTGCGGCGTACTCGGTGTCCGCCCTGATGGAGCTCAAGGGCTGGAGCGTCGAGCAGGCCGCTGCATACGTCGTGCACGAACGCCTCGCGCCGCTTGGCGGGAAGGGCGGAATGATCGCGCTCGACAGGGCCGGCAATGTCGCCATGCCATTCTCATCCAGCGGCATGTATCGCGGCGTCGTCAGGGCGGATGGCGCACCGAAGGTGATGATTTTCCGTGACTCCTGACGTCGCAAAAGTCCTCGACATCGCACCGGCCACGGGCTGAACCGGCGATGCGCACCGCGCTGGGACTGGCAGTGGCGTTGCTCCCGCTCACGTTTGCGGTGCTCGCGGGTGTCGGGCACGCCGCGCAGGTCGATGCGCGCCTCACCGACGGCTCCGGCAGCTTTGTCTTCCCGTTCTTCAGCGCGGGCGCATCGCGGGACATCAAGGTCTGGTATCACCGGCCTGCCGGGGCGGGGCCCGGCGCGCCGGTCGTTTTCGTGATGCACGGCGCGGGCCGCAACGGCGAAGGCTACCGCAAGGCCTGGATCCCGCTCGCCGAGGAACGGCGCTACCTGCTGCTCGTACCCGAGTTCTCCCGCGCGCAGTTCGCCGGAAATTACAACCCGGAGCGCCTGTCGGCTGCGGACGGCACGCGCATCCCGCAGGCGCAGTGGCCCTACGCCGCGATCGAGACCCTGTTCGATGCGGTGCGCTCGGCTAACGGATTGAGCGCGCTCACCTACGACATCTACGGCCATTCGGCGGGCGGCCAGTTCGTGCACCGCCTGGCGCTGCTGTTGCCCGGCGCGCGCTACCGGGTCGCGGTGGCGGCCAATGCCGGCTGGTACACCATGCCGGACGAGGGCGTGGCATATCCCTACGGGCTCGCCGGCTCGGGCGTGCCGCCCGGCCAGTTGTCCAGGGCGCTCGGGCGCAAGCTCATCGTGTTGCTCGGCGACCAGGATATCGATCCCCATCACCCGCAACTGCGGCGCACGCCCGCAGCCATGGCGCAGGGCGAGCATCGTTTTGCGCGCGGCCACGCGTTTTTCGAGCGCGCGCGGCGCGCCGCGGCGGAGTCGAATGCGCCCTTTGCCTGGTCGCTGCACGTAGCGCCCGGCGTTGCGCACAGCAACGCCCGCATGGCGCCGCACGCCGCGGCGTTCGTCGGCGGCCGTGACTAGTCGTGGAATTTGACGCCGCGGCGCAATTCCACGTCTATGGGGTATTGTGCCTTCAGTCCGCCTGCAGGCCTGCCCGCTCCGCGATGTATTCACCGAGAGCGGCCCAATCCTGGTCACCGAAGCCGTGGGCGATGGCGGCCAGGTGCTGCTCGCGCAGCAACGCCCCGGTCGGCAGGGGCACGCCCGAATCGTCGCCCGCCGCCAGCGCGAGCTCGACGTCCTTCAACCCGAGCTTGAGCGGAAAAGTGGCGCCGTAGTCCCTTTCCACCATCCTCCGGCCGTAGTCCCTGTAGCGCGCGTCAAACGACGTACTGGTGATTACTTCGAGAAACACGGCCGGATCGACGCCCGACTTGCGTGCGAGGGCCAGCGCTTCGCCGAGGCTCTCCACCAGCGCCGCGAGCAGGAAGTTGCGCGCTATCTTTACGATGTTCGCCAGGTGCGGCTCCTCGCCAACGGCGAACCAGCGGGCGCCCAGCACGGTGAACAAGGGCGCGCATTGCTCGAGCGCGGATCGAGGCCCGGCGGCGACGATGTCGAGCCGGCCCTCCGCCGCGACGTGCGGCCGGCCGAATACGGGCGCCGACACGTAGCGCGACCCGGCCGCCTCATGCAGGCGCTCCAGCCGCTTCCCCATTTTCAGGCTGATCGTGGCCATGTTGAGATGGATGCATGAAGGCGGCACCTTCTGCACGAGCCCGGACGTTATCCAGACCGCCTCCAGCGCCGCGTCATCGGCGAGCATCGTGATCACGACCTCCCCGTCCAGCGCCTGCCGCGGCTCCTCGGCCACGCCCGCCCGGAGCGGCTCCGCGGCGGCGCGACTGCGGTTGTAGACGGTCAGCTCGTGTCCCGCGTCGAGCAATCTCCCGGCCATGGCCTGGCCCATCTGACCCAACCCGATGAATCCGACCTTCACCCGATTTCCTCCCCGTGCGAGCAGCATGGTTCGACGGCAAGGCTCATCGCAGCGGATCCGTCTTGCGCGGCTGCGTCAGCACCTCCGGCCTCAGAATATCGTCGAGCTGCTCCTTGCTGAGCAGCTTCCTCTCGAGCACCAGGTCGTAGACGCTCCTGCCGGTCGCGAGCGCTTCCTGGGCGATCTCGGTCGCGTTCGAGTACCCGATGTACGGATTGAGCGCGGTCACGATGCCGATCGAGTGCTCGACCGTGCGGCGCAGGTGCTCGCGGTTGGCGGTGATGCCCTTGACGCAGCGCTCGGCGAGCGTGGTGCACCCGTTGCGCAGGTGCGTGAGGCTCTCGAACAGGCTGTGCGCGATGATCGGCTCGAAGGCATTCAATTGCAGCTGCCCCGCTTCCGCCGCGAAGGAGACCGTGACGTCGTTGCCGATGACTTCGAACGCGATCTGGTTGACGACTTCGGGGATCACGGGGTTGACCTTGCCCGGCATGATGGAGGACCCCGCCTGCATCGGCGGCAGGTTGATCTCGCCCAGTCCCGCGCGGGGACCGGAGGACAGCAGGCGCAGGTCGTTGCAGGTCTTGGAGAGCTTGACTGCCACCCGCTTGAGCACGCCCGAAAGCTGCACGAAGGCACCCGCATCCTGGGTCGCCTCCACCAGGTTCGCCGCGGTGATCAGCGGAATGCCGGTGATGTCCGAGAGCTTGCGGCACACCGATGCCGCGTAATCCGGATGGGCGTTGATGCCGGTGCCGATGGCGGTTGCGCCGAGGTTGATCTCGTGGATCAGCAGCGCCGCTTCTCTCAAACGCTGCTCGTCCTCCTCCAGCATGACCGCGTAGGTCGAAAACTCCTGGCCCAGCGTCATCGGCACCGCGTCCTGCAATTGCGTGCGGCCCATCTTGAGGACCCCGGCGAATTCCTGCGCCTTGGCGGCAAAGGCCTCCCGCAGCCCCGCCATCGCCGCCGTGAGCCGGTGTATGGCGAAATGGAGCGCCACCTTTACCGCCGTCGGATACACGTCGTTGGTGCTCTGGCTCATGTTGACGTCTTCGACGGGATGCAGGTGCCGGTAGTCGCCGCGCTCGCGCCCCATCAATTCGAGCGCGCGGTTGGCGATCACCTCGTTGGCGTTCATGTTGGTGGAGGTGCCCGCGCCGCCCTGGATCACGTCCACCACGAACTCCTCCAGCAGCCTGCCCCCGCGGATTTCCTCGCACGCGGTCACGATGGCCTGCCCCTTGACGTCATCGAGCAGGTGCAGCTCGTTGTTGGCGAGCGCCGCGGCCTGCTTCACGCAGGCGAGCGCGATCACCAGATCGGGGTAGATCGAGATCGGCATGCCGGTGATCGCGAAATTTTCCAGCGCCCGCAGCGTGTGCACGCCGTAATACGCGGCGGCGGGCACCGCGCGCTCGCCGAGCAGATCGTGTTCGTAACGCACTGCCTGAGCGGACATTCGAGTCTCCCTAGGAGGGTGTCGGACTTTGTCCCGACACACTCCTTACGCAAAACCGCCCGC
>CAZQJF010000150.1:0-7086 GCA_964593735.1 uncultured Streptomycetaceae bacterium
AGCAGACCGGCGGCGCCGGCCAGTTCGGCGAGGTGTTCCTCAAGGTCGAGCCGCTGCGGCGGGGCTCGGGATTCGAATTCGTGGACCAGGTCAAGGGCGGGACGATCCCCAGCCAGTTCATTCCGGCCGTGGAGAAAGGCGTCCGCCAGGTGCTGGATATAGGGCCGCTCGCAGGCTACCCGGTGCACGACGTGCGCGTCATCGTATACGACGGCAAGTACCACGACGTGGATTCCAAGGAGATCGCCTTCATCACCGCGGGCAAGCGCGCTTTCATGGATGCCATCGGGAAGGCGCGCGCGATCATGCTCGAGCCTATCGTCAACATCGAGATCACCGCGCCCGAAGGCAACATGGGCGACATCGCGGGCGACCTTTCATCCAGGCGCGGACAGTTGAGCGGGACCGATTCGTTCTCGCCCGGCACGCTGGTGATCAAGGGCAAGGTGCCGATGTCGGAATTGAACAACTACCAGGCGCGGCTGAAGTCCGTCACCGCCGGGCAGGGCTCGTTCACCATGGAATTCTCGCACTACGACCCGGTGCCGCCCAGCGTGCAGAAGGATCTCGTCGCGACGCACGCCAAGACGGTGCAAGCCGAAGAGGAATGATGCGTGATCCGTGAATCGTGATCCGTGATCCGTGAGAGGCAAATCGCGGGCTGCTACGGCCGGGACACTTCTTCTTTCTCGAGGCGCTTCGATCCCTGGCGGTTCCGGTTTGATCGGCTCACGGCTCACGGATCACGCTTTTCCCGGCATGGATGACATCGTTCTCCGCGGAATGGCCAAATGGCCGAACGTGCCGGCGCGGCGCGGACTCGTTAGCGGAACGCCCGTTTGCGGGACGCGCCGCTGAACCGCCGGAAGTGGCTCGGGTTGAAAGATGGACGATATCGTTCTTCGCGGAATGGCCAAATGGCCAAACGTGCCGGCGCGGCGCGGACTCGTTAGCGGAACGCCCGTTTGCGGGACGCGCCGCTGAACCGCCGGAAGTGGCTCGGGTTGAAAGATGGACGATATCGTTCTTCGCGGAATGGCCAAATGGCCGAACGTGCCGGCGGTCTACGGCTGGCTCGCGCTCGACCGCCGCGGGCAATGGCTGCTCAAGGGAGAGCGCATCGCGAACCCGACCGTCACCGCGTTCATCGGCCGCAACTACGCGCGCGACGAGCGCGGCTGCTGGTTTTTCCAGAACGGCCCGCAGCGCGTGTTCGTCACGCTGGACTACACACCGCTGGTATTGCGCGTGATGAGCGCCGAGGGGACTCCGCTCGAGGTGGAGACGCATACCGGCAAGCCGGTGACGAAGCTCGAGGGGGCCTGGATGGACGAGCACGGTGCGCTCCTGCTGCTGACCGAGCACGGGGCAGGCGTCCTGCACGACGGCGACCTGCATCAGCTCACGCCCTGCTTCGTGGACGCGAATGGCAATCCGCTGGAGGAATCCGTGCTCGAGGAACTGATGGACCAGCTGGGGCAGCAGCGCCCGGTCCCGCTGTGGCTCAGGATCCGCGAGACGAACGTGAAGGTGGAACCCATCACGGCGCGCGACGCGCCGGGGAAATTCGCCTTCGTGCGGGAACCCGCGCCGCCAGCCGTCTGAACCGTGACCGGGTGAACACACCCGTTCACCCGGTCACGCTCTCCTCATTCCCATGCTGCCGCTGACTGAGTTCCCGCAAGACGTGCGCCGCAGGATTCGCGGCGTGCTGTTCGACATCGACGACACGCTCACGACCGGGGGGCGGTTGACGGCGGACGCGTACGCCGCCATGGAGCGCCTGCGCAGCGCCGGGCTGGGCGCGGTGCCGATCACCGGCCGCCCCGCGGGCTGGTGCGATCACATCGCCCGCATGTGGCCGGTTGCCGCCGTCGTCGGCGAAAACGGCGCCTTCTATTTTCGCTACGACCGGGCGGCGCGCAGGATGATTCGTCGCTTCGTTGACCAGCCCGACACGCGCGCCGCCCAACGGAAGCGCCTGCAAGAGATCGGGGCGCAAATCGTTGCGGAAGTTCCAGGCGCGGCGCTTGCCGCCGACCAGCCCTATCGCGAGGCCGACCTGGCGATAGACTACTGCGAAGACGTGCAGCATCTGCCCGCCGCAGCGGTCGAGCGGATCGTGGAGTTGATGCGGCTGCGCGGGCTCAATGCAAAAGTGAGCTCGATACATGTCAACGGCTGGTTCGGCAGCTACGACAAGCTCACCATGGCCAGGATCCTGATGCAGGAGGTTTTCGGCACCGATCTCGACGCGGCGTGCGAGTCGTACGTGTTCGTCGGCGATTCGCCCAACGATGCGCCCTTGTTCTCCGCCTTTCCGCACGCGGTGGGCGTCGCGAACATCCGGGACTTCGCCGGCAGGATGGCGCATGAACCCAGGTACGTGACGAGCGCCCCCGCCGGAGCGGGCTTCTGCGAAGTGGTTGACTCCATACTATCGGTTCGTTAAGACAATTATTAAGAGGTTCACGACATGATCGATCTAAGAAGCGACACCCTCACCCGTCCCACCGAAGCGATGCTGGAATCCATGCGCGAAGCCACTTTCGGCGACGATTCGCGCGACGGCGACCCGACGGTGCGGAAGCTGGAGGCGATGGCCGCCGAGCGCACCGGCAAGGAAGCCGGCGCATTCATGCCCAGCGGCACCATGACCAACCTGGTCGCGATGCTCGTCCACGGCGGTCGCGGCGGGGAGGTCTTGCTCGAAGACGGCTCGCACACCTTGAACGCCGAGCTGGGCGGCATCGCGAGCGTCGCCGGAATGTTCTACAAAGGCATTCCGGGGCGGCGCGGCGCGATGGACCTGGAGCAGTTGCGGGAGGCGATCCGGCCCACCACGCGCCACCAGATGGGCACTGCGCTGGTGTGGATGGAAAACACCCACAACCGTTCCGGCGGTTCGGTGCTGCCGCTCGCTTACATGGAAGCGGCCGCCGGCATGGCCCGCGAGAAGGGCGTGCCGGTGCATCTCGACGGCGCACGGATTTTCAACGCAGCGATAGCGCTGGGCGTTGCCCCCAGCGATATCGCTAAATTTTCCGACTCGGTCTGTTTCTGTGTATCCAAAGGACTTTCTGCGCCGGTGGGTTCGATACTCTGTGGGAGCAAGGAGTTCGTCGAGCGCGCCCGCGCCTACCGCCGGATGGTCGGCGGCAACATGCGCCAGGCGGGGCCGGTCGCTGCGGCGGGGATAGTCGCGCTCGAAACCATGGTCGATCGCCTGGCCGAAGACCACGCCACCGCCAGGCGTCTGGCGGAAGGTCTCAATCGCATCGATGCGAGCATCGTGGATCCGGCCGAAGTCGACAGCAACCTCGTGCGCGTCGAAGTGAAGAAGAGCGGCCGCCGCGCCGCGCAGTGGTCGGCGGACCTGAAGCAGAAGGGCGTGGTGGTGGCGCCGTGCGACATCTACTCGCTGCGCTTCGTGACGCACCGGCACATCTCGCCGGCGGATGTGGACAGCGCCGTGAGCGCGTTCGCGAGCGTGTGGAAGAGCCATTGAACCGCCGATGGCCGCCGAGAAAATCCAAACAGCCACGGAAACACACGGAAGCATGCGGAAGACAGGATCCTGGTTCTCCCTTCTGAGATGAGCGAGGGAGGTGGAGTCCATGATTTCCGTACGGCGCCTGATCGGCCTTTGTATTGAGTTCTGAATTCTTCTTTTCTTGGCGGCCTGGGTGTCTTGGCGGTTAGTCCTGTGGTGCCCAAACTCAAGCCCAAGCCCACGCGTGAAGAATTGCTCGCCGCCGCCGGCAAGACCATCCCGGACGTGATCGCGCCCGGTCTGCGGGTACTGTTCTGTGGCATCAATCCCGGACTCTATTCCGGCGCAACCGGCCACCATTTTGCTCGTCCCGGCAACCGCTTCTGGCCGGCCCTGCACGGGGCGGGCCTTACGCAGCGCGTGCTCCACCCGTCCGAGCAGCGCCTGCTGCTGAAATCCGGTTACGGCATCACCAATCTGGTTGCGCGCACGACCGCCGCTGCCGATGAGCTGACGCCACTGGAGCTGGCTGAGGGGCACCGGCGCCTCGAAGCAAAGGCAAGACGCTTCCGACCGCGGGTCGTCGCGGTGCTGGGAATAGGCGCGTACCGCACCGCGTTCGCCCGCCCCCGCGCCACCCTCGGCCGGCAACTGGAAGAGCTTGCCGGTGCTGTCCTGTGGGTGCTGCCCAATCCCAGCGGGCTCAACGCCAATCATCAGCTCCCCGACCTGGTCGCGCTCTTCCGCATCCTGCGGAACTTCACGGCCCGGCTGCGGCCTCGGTGAGCCGCTTGCCATGTCGTATCATTGAACGGGGGCGTCAACCGGGGGGATGGCGGTCATGAAACATCGCGAGACGTTCGGATTCCTGCTCAGGGCCGCCGTATTCATGCTCCTGGCGGGCCTGGCGGCCCGTGCGCCCGGACAGCCGGTTCAACCGGTGCGGACGCTCGCGGAAAAGGAGAAGCCGGCTCTCCTCGAAACCCTGAAGGAGCTGGTGGCGATCGAGTCGGGCAGCGCCGACCGCGAAGGGCTCGACAGGATCGCCGAGGCGATCGCGGGCCGGCTCAAAGCCCTGGGCGGGAAGGTCGAGATGATCGAACCCGGCCCGGACATCTACAAGATGTTCGACACACCCAAGAGAATCGGCAGGATGGTGCGGGGCACGTTCACCGGGACGGGCACGACGAAGGTCCTGCTCCTTGCGCACATGGATACCGTCTACCCGCGCGGCATGCTCGCAGGGCAGCCGTTCAAGATCGACGGCGACCGAGCCTGGGGCCTGGGAATCGCCGATGACAAGCACGGAGTCGCCGTCATACTGCATACGCTGGCGATCCTCAAGGCGATGAACTTCGCGGACTATGGCACCCTCACCGTGCTCATCAACGGCGACGAGGAGATCAGCTCGCCCGCCTCGCGCTTCGCGATCACCCGGCTCGGCGCGGAGCACGACGCGGTGCTGTCCTTCGAGGGCGGCGGCGGCCCGAAAGTGGACCAAGTGCGGCTGGCGACCAGCGGCATCGCGGCCGCCACGATCCGCGTGCGCGGCAGGGCCTCCCACGCCGGTTCGGCGCCCGAGCGCGGCGTGAACGCCCTCTACGAGTTATCGCACCAGGTGCTGCAGGCGCGCGACCTCTCGGAACCCGCCGTCGGGCTCAAGGTGGTCTGGACGCTGGCGAAGGCCGGCATCGTCCGCAACATGATCCCGCCTGGCGCCCAGGCGCAGGCGGACATACGCGTCGAGAGGGTCGCCGACTACGACGGAATCGAGCAGAAGCTGAGGGAACGGATCAGGACCAGGCTGCTGCCCGAGGCCCAGGTCGAGCTCGACTTTGAGCGCCGCCGCCCGCCACTGCAAGCTACCGACGCCTCGCGCGTGCTCGCGGCGCATGCGCAGAAGATTTATTCCGAGATCGGGCAGGAACTGACCGTCCGCGACCGGCCAACCGGGGGAGGTACCGACGCCGCGTTCGCCTCGCTCAAAACGAGGGCCCCGGTAGTCGAGGGCCTCGGCCTGCGGGGGTTCGGCGCCCATTCGACCAACGCCGAGTACATCCTCATGAGCTCCATCGAACCGCGCCTCTATCTCGCCACGCGCATGATCATGGACATTTCCAGCGGCAAGGCGCCGCTGTCGGCGGGGCGCTGACCGCGGAAGAACGGCAATGGAGGATGCGATGGATGAGGATCTCGAGACGTTGAGCCCTGACGAGCTCGTGCGCGAAGCCAGGCGGTTGCGTGCCGGGATCCGCGCGCACCGCGACAGCAGCGGACAGGACCTGTGCTGGCATCACCCGCAGCTTTGGGGACTCCTGCCCGAGCGCGTGACGCCGGAGGTAGCGGTGCCACCCTGGCCGAAGTTTCTGCGCGGCTGCGTGCGCTACCGCGAGTCGCTGGATCGTGAGCTGCCCCACGCGCCGGTGGACGATGCCGAGCCTGAGTAAGAGGGCCGTCCAACAAATTGATATGACGTAACAATTCCTCGCGCGAGTACCTTGAACAAGGCGCAGCCCGCCGGTACAGCCCTTCAACGCATTGAATTCACGGGTAGTTGACGCGACCCCGACAAAAAAGGCCGAATTGCACTCGCCTTATAGGGTTTTCATTTCACGTTATACGGCCTAGCAAGCATGCCGACGCGCAATTTCTACGCGGGCGTTTCCAGAACCTTCGGGCCACATCAGAGGTCCTTAAAGTTTGCCTTGCTCGCTGTTTGGCTCGGCGGCTTTGCTCTGCTTGCCGCGGTTGCGCTTCTTCTAAAAGCGGAATCCGCACTCCTCGTTCTTGGAAAGCTATGGTTCACATCTTGCGTGCTCCTCGGAATCGTCTATGGGTGCACGCACTGGTTTAGTCCCGAACGGGATCCCTTGGACAGTTCTCCGACAGAGAGTTGGAGCGCAATCGTGATCAACCTTGGGGTGCTGCTTACAGCTTGGGTATGGATCTGGGTGGATTGATCAAGTGAGTCCGTATAACTCTAAGTCGAACGGACGGGCCGCCAGCGCCGCGCCATGCCAACGGTCGTTGGCCCGCCGTTCACTACGACGTTCGGCGGCACTGTGCATAGGTCACCGCGAGAGAGTAGGATTCGCCATATGAAAGTTGCTACTGGCATAGTCGTCGACGGCAAGGTCGTGATCGAAGGAGAGCCTTTGGCCGAGGGCTCTGTGGTCACAGTAGTAGCCCGCGAAGAAGACGAGGGCTTTGACGTGACACCCGAGGAAGAGGCGGCACTTTTGGAAGCTATTGCCGAGGCGGATCGAGGCGAATTGGTTTCCTGGAAAGAATTCCGAGAGCAACTACGCCGTTTCGAGTGAATCCGCCGCTCGAAATCGTCCTTACCGGCCAAGCGCAGACACAGATTCAAGAGGCCGCGTCCTGGTGGGCCAAGAACAGGCTTTCCGCGCCCGGTGCCGTCCGCGAGGATCTAGATCGAATACTCAGTCTTCTGGTGGTTCAACCGGGCATTGGAAGCCCCGCTCGGATGGGCAAACTCAGAGGGGTGCGCCGTGCCACCCTGTCTCGCATTCAGTACTACGTCTACTACCGGGTGACAGGGAATTCACTAGAAGTCCTATCCTTCTGGCACA
>CAZQJF010000151.1:0-7073 GCA_964593735.1 uncultured Streptomycetaceae bacterium
GCCGGAGAACGTCGAGGCGCGCGCGTTCGCCGTGCATCCCCGCGAGCCCGGCGTGCTGTACGCGGGCACGCAGGATGGTCCCTACCGCACGACCGACGGCGGCGAGCGCTGGGAGCGGCTCGGCTTTCCCGATCGCGGCGCCGTGGTGTGGTCGCTTGCGTTCCATCCCACGCGGCCGAACATCATGTACGCCGGTGTGGCGCCGGTCGGCATCTATCGCAGCGAGGATGGCGGCGACACCTGGGCGAAACTTCCCGGCGCGAAGTCGCCCGGGCATTGCGAGATGGGGTTCCCGGCGCGGGTGACGCGCATCGTCGTCGACCCGGTTCTGCCCGACGTCGTCTACGCGGCGCTCGAAGTAAGCGGCGTTATCCGCAGCACGGACGGCGGCGAAACGTGGACGGACCTTTCGGCGCCGCTCATCAAGCTCGCCGAGACCCCGCACCTCAAGAGCCGCATCGGCAGCGACATCGATGCGGAGGGCATGCTCGATTCCCACGCCTTCGCGGTCAGCGCGGCGGCCCCGGGCACGGCGTTTCTGGCCGTGCGCATGGGCGTGTTTCGCACCGACGACCGCGGATCCACGTGGGGGGACATCGAAATCGGACGTTATTCCCCGCTGACCTACTGCCGCGACGTCATCGTCTCGCCCCACGACCCGCGGGTCATGTACGCCTGCCTCTCCGTGTCTGCCCGCGGCGATGACGGCTCACTCTACCGCAGCGCCGACGTGGGACGCACCTGGCGGCGTTTCGATCACGGGATCAAGGCGCGCGCTACGATGATGGCGGTGGCGGCGCACCCGCGCGATGCCGCGCGGGTCTATTGCGTCTCGCGCTGCGGCCAGGTGTTCGGCACCGAGGACGCCGGGGCGTCGTGGCGGGAGTACCCGCTGCCCGAAGGTGTTCGGGACGTCTATACCGTCGCCTGCGCCTAGCAGCCTGTCGGACTGAAGTTCCGACACGCTGCTAAATGCAAAACCGCCCGCAGACTTGACGAACAAAGTTGACAGTTGGCGGCTGGCAGTTGGCGGCAACTGCAAGCTGCGCACTGCAAACTGTAAACTCCCGCGCTGCCTGGCGCTGCTCTCCGCGCTGCTGGCAATGCTCGCGGGCTGCGATGCGGGCCCCGAGCATCCGGCGCTCAAGCAGGCCGAGCTCCCGCCGCTCATTCCGGCGCACCGATTCGCCTACCGCGGTGGCGTGCACGGCGGCTATCAGCTTTCGCCCGACGGCCGCAAGCTGGCGTGGTTCGGGGCCTCCTTCGGGCGCACCGCCCTGCACGTGCGTGACAACGCGACGGGCGCGACGCGAAAGTACCGTGTACGGCCCGGGGCGCTGAACTGGACTGCCGAGGGGCGCTGGGTGCTGTACTCGGCCGACCCGTCAGGCGCCGAGAACTATCATTTGTACGCACTCGATACCGATGACGCGGCGGCAGAGGCAGTCGACCTCACTCCGTACCGGGGCGTCAGGGCCGGCATACACCAGATACTGCCGGGCGATCCGGGCCACGTGCTCATCTACCATAACCGGCGCGATCGCAAGGTATTTGATCTCTACCGGATCAATCTTTCCACGCGCCAGGAAACGCTCGTGGCAAAGAATCCGGGCGACGGAGTGGCGCCGGTCACCGCGCAAGACGGCACCTTCAGGGGCTGGAAAAGGTCGCGCGCGGCGCAGCGTCAGGCCGAAGGGCCGGGCAAACCGCTTACGGCGCGCCGGCCGGCCCTCATCGTGCAGCCGGAAGAAACCTTCCGCACGCTGGGCCTCAGCGCCGACCGTTCGGTCGTATGGGCGCTGTCCGACCGCGGCCGCGACCGTCTCGCGTTGGTCGCTGCGCACCCGGCACTCGGCTGGGAAAAGGTCGTATTCGAGGACCCGCGCGTGGACGTGAGCAACGTCTTGATGAGCCGCGTGACGCGGGAGCCCCTGATCGCGTACGCGCAGCCGGGTTACCCCCGCTTCGAGATCCTCGATGCAAAGCTGCGCGCGGACCTGGAACCGCTGCTCAAGGCTCAGGGCGATGCCCCTTATGGGCTGGAGGTGGTAAGCCGCGACGACGCCGAGAAGCGGCTGGTCGTCCTCATCTACGCCAACGCGCAGCGGAGCTACTACCTCGTGGACCGGCCGGCACGCACGCATCTCCTGCTCGCGAACGGCATCGCTGAGGATCTCGCGCAGGCGCTCGCGCAGATGCGGCCGGTCACGATTTCCAGCCGCGATGGGCTGCCGCTGCACGGGTACCTGACGCTGCCCCGCGGCGCGACACGAAAACCGCTGCCGATGGTGCTGCTCGTGCACGGGGGGCCGTGGATGCGGACCGCGTGGGGCGATCCGACGGGGTCCGATGACGCGTCCTACGCGCAGTTTCTCGCCAACCGGGGCTACGCGGTGTTGCAAGTGGATTACCGCGGCTCGACCGGATATGGACGCCGCTTCATGAGCGCCGCAACTGGTGAGTTCGCCGGCCGGATGCACGAGGACCTGCTCGACGCAGTCCGCTGGGCCGTGGACGACGGCATCGCTGACGCGTCCCGCGTTGCGATCATGGGGTGGAGCTACGGCGGCTACGCGGCTCTGGTCGGCCTGACCCTGACACCGGAGGTATTCGCGTGCAGCGTGTCGCTCAACGGGCCGACCGATCTCGCCTCGTTGATCGAATCATTCCCTCCATACTCGACCGTCGATCTCTCCAGATGGCACGACTTCGTGGGCGACCCGGCGATTCCGGAGGATAGAGAGCAGATGACCCTCAAGTCGCCGCTGGAGCATGCCTACAAAGCGCAGCGGCCCGCGCTGATCGTGCATGGCGGGCGGGACGTGCGAGTGCGCATCGACCAGGCCGAGCGGATGGTGGAAGCGTTGAAGCGCGCCGGCAAGCCGGTCGAATATTTGCCGATACCCGAGATGTCCCACGGCATGGGTTACTGGGTGCACCGCCTGGCGGTGTTGCGCAGGACCGAAGAATTTCTCCGGCGTTGTCTGGGCGGGCGCGCGAGCCGCTTCGATGCATACGAGGCGGTCGGCTGGGTATGGACGCGGATCAACCCGTCCCGGGAGGGTGGCGACCTGAAGGGGGTGACCGGTAAACCCGGGACCGGCGGCCGGTAACGGGCCGCTCATCGGACGATGGACGCGGTGAGACGGATGCGAATTACGCGGTATTATCGCCTTCTCGTTTTCTTCGCTCTCCCGCGTATCCACAACCCGTGAATCAGGAGCACGCACATGCCCGAACCCCAGATGGTTGACCCGCACGACGTCGTAATGACCGGCGAAAACTCGTTCGTCCGGCTCTCGAACGATGGCGGCAAGACCGTTGCAGACCGGACCAGCCACTGGCGGGTGCTGTGGTCGCCCGCGGGCCAGGGACATGCGCTGTTCATCGAGAGCCCCCTGACGGGCAAGGCGCCGCGCATCTACTCCGACAACGCCGGGGTCGCCCGCTTCCTGCAACGCTCGATCGAATCCCTGCTCTACAAGGAATTCGCCGATGAGTCGCTGCCCGTCGTCGACGCCGAATTCGAGAGAACCGGCAATTCGCTCGGCACCGTCGAGGAGCGCGTCCGTTCCAGCAAAGACGAGATCATCCTGACCTGGTGGGAAATGATGACGCCGTTCGTGCTCACCATGCCGCCGGGCGCGATGAACCGGCCGCTCGGGGTCTACAGCACGTTCCTGCCCGCCCGCGCCGCGCAGCTTTCCGTGAACGGTGAAGCTGCCACCGCGAAAGTGTTCCTGTTGGAACGCTTCGGCAAGCCGTCGTCGAGCTGTTGTCTGGCGTGGTCGGAGACCTGGACCCGGCCGAAGGCGTAGGACGTAAGAGCATGCTCCGTGAACCGCGATCCGTGGACCGATCAACCTGAGACAAGCGCGTGATTCACTCCTGATCCTTTCCTTCGGTGTTGCGAACAGCACCAGGAGACCTCTACCCATGCATATTGTGAGTTGGTGGCGCGTCGTCGCCGTGGTCGTGGCGGCTGGAGCGGCGGCGCCGGCGCTCCACGCGGCGGATGCCTACCCGGTGAAGGCGGTGCGATTCATCGTCGGCCCCGGACCCAACAGCGGGACCGACATCGTCGCGCGCGCGATTGCCCAGCGGCTCACCGAACGCCTTGGGCAATCGGTGATCGTGGACAATCGCCCGGGAGCGGGCGGCACGCTCGCCGTCGCAGCGGTCGCGAGGGCGGCGCCCGACGGCTACACCGTGCTCTTCTCTTCCGGGTCCCTGGTGATCCATCCGGCGCTGTACCGCAAGCTGCCCTACGACCTCGTGCGTGATCTGGCGCCGATCATGCTGATCGGCATCGTGCCGCAGGTTCTCGCCGTGCATCCCTCGCTGCCGGCGAAAAACGTGCGCGAGCTCGTGGCCCTGGCGAAGAGCAGGCCCGGCCAGATCAACTACGGTTCGGGCGGCGTCGGCAGCACCAACCACCTTGCGGGCGAACTATTGCAAAGCATGGCTGGAATCCGCCTCACGCACGTTCCTTACAAGGGGGCGGGTCCCGCAGCCGTCGACCTGATCGCCGGGCAGATCGATATGCTTTTCACGAGCGCCGTCAACGCGCTGCAACACTCGCGCAACGGCAGGGTGCGCGCGCTGGCAGTGTCCACCGCGAAGCGGTCCACCGCGCTGCCCGATGTTCCCACGGTCGCCGAATCGGGCGTGCCCGGCTACGAATCGATGACCTGGTACGGATTGCTCGCGCCTTCGGGCACGCCGCGCGAAGCCATAGACCGGTTGAACCGCGAGACCGCGATGGTGATCAAGCTCCCGGACGTGTTGTCCAGGTTCGCCGCGGACGGCGTGGAACCGGCGGTCGGCACGCCCGAGCAGTTCGCCGCCCTGATCAAGGTGGAATTGGCGCGGATCGCCAGGATCGTGCGCGAGGCGAACATCCGGATCGAGTGATGGGAACCCATCACCGTCGCACGGCGGACCAGATCCGGCGTGCGACATTGGGCGATCCCGGCGCGTGTATGACCTGCCCGGTGATGCGATCGGACCACTCGACTTTATCGGGATGCCGCTTGCGCTCGTGATTGACGAAGTGCTCGTTGCGCGCCGCGGCCGAGGTGAATTCGTGAAGAATCGCGTGCTTGGCCCACCCGGCGACGGACACCAGCTTGCGCACGGCCACGCAGCCCGGGATTTCGCCCATGGACGGCAGCCGCCACTGGGCGTACCACGCGAACAGGTCCTCTTCGTCGCCGTCGAACACGAAGCTGCCCAGTTGTATGCAGGGACTCAGCGCGGTCCCGGGCTCGCGGCGCCCTGCGTCGGGTCCCGAGACGCGCGCCTGCTCGATCATGATGTTCGAGGATGCGCCGGCGCGCAGGGCGAGCAAGTTGCGGCTGGCGGCCGGTAACCCGTCGTGCAACTGCCTGGGCGTCGGATGGGCGAATACGTGCGCGCTCTCGCCACCGACTATGAGCACGAAACGACAGCCTCCCGCCACCGAGCCTGCAGGCGGATAGCGGCGGCTCGCGCCGTCCTTCTTCGCGTTGCGTATCGGCCGGTCTTCAGAGGCGTAGTGCGCCGCCCAGAGATACCCGGGGCGTTCCAGCAATGCGGGCAGGTGCGAGCCGTGCAGCCAGGAAAGGTACGCCTCGCGCCCCTCGTCCGGCAGGTCGTACCAGGTGATCCAGAGCGCGCTATTCACAAGAGCTCAGCCACGGAAACACACGTAAGTCGCAGATGGCTGACGCCAAACCTGCTGCAGATTTAGCCACGGAAACACACGGAAACACACAGAAAAGGAAGTAGCACCCAAACGCACTGGTTTGCGTTCTGCCATCTCGAAATTTCGGAGATTCGATTTTCGCGCGTAGCGGCATTTCCGTTATTGATTCGGTTGCATGCCTTTATTCCCGATTCCGTGTGATTCCGTGTGATTCCGTGGCCGAGACTTGCTTGCTTCTGGCTGCGTGTTTCCGTGTGTATCCGTGGAAAATGTTGCTCATTTCTTGGCGTCGCCCAGCTCGGTGAGCAGGACTTCCAGGTGCTTGTGCTCCTCCTGCATGAAACGCAACGTGCCCGCGCTGCCCTTGTACTCGTGTTCCCACTGATTCCTCTGTATCGCCTGCTGCCAGTCCGCCGATTTCACCAGCGCTGCGAACGTCTCGTCCCACCAGGCGATCTGCGCGGAAGGCAGCCCTTTTGGCCCCACGACCGCGCGCCAGTTGGAAGACACAGCGTTCAATCCCAACTCCCTCCAGGTCGGAACGCCGGCCAACTCGCCGCCCAGGCGCTGCGGCGAGGACACCGCGAGCATGCGCAGCTTTCCCGCCTGCACGTGCTTCCACGCGGAACCGGGCGTAGCCATGACGACGTCGACGTGGCCGCCCAGCACGGCGACGGTGGTTTCCGCGGATCCCTTGAAGGACACGAACTTTATTTTCCTGAGATCCACGCCGGCCGCCTTGAGCACCGTGCCGGCGGCGATGTGATTACCGCTCGCCCGGTTGGTGATCGCGAAACTAAGGGCTTCCGGATCGGCGCGCAGCCGCGCGACGAGGTCTTTCCCATTCCTGACCGGGGAGTCGGTCCGCACGGACATCCCGATGTACTCGCTCGTGAGCAGCGCGAGGGGCGTGACATCGGTGTAGGTGATCGGGTTGCTGCCGACGATGCGGTTGGTGATGAGATTGGTAAGCGCCATCGAGATGGTGTGGCCGTCGCCGGGACGCTGGTTGAGATAGGCCATGGCGATTGCGTGCCCGCCGCCCGGTTTATTCACCACCGCGACCGGAACGCCGGCGTTCCCGGATTCGAGCAGCGTCTGCAGCAGCCGTGCCGTCGCGTCCAGGGGGCCGCCCGGCGGGGTGCCGACCACGATCTCGATGGGCTTCCCGGGCCGCCAGTCGGCCGCCGGCGCCGAAGCGGCCATGCACGCCAGGGCGATGCCCCATGCGCATGCGAGCCGCACCCGTAGATTCACATTCATCACGCGCCGAATATACAACAGCGCCGGACGCGGAATTGGGCGAGTCCGGATGGTGACCCCCAGCCCGCATGTTTCACTGATATTCGGGCCGCGCGGTCTTCGGGTGGTAACACTCCGAATGGTG
>CAZQJF010000152.1:0-7072 GCA_964593735.1 uncultured Streptomycetaceae bacterium
TCGGCTGGGCGCGCAGCACGGGGCCCGGGCACGGAAGCAACCGCGCCGGTCTGCCCAGCGCGCGCGCGAGTTCGAGGATGAGACCGGGCGTGGAAACATCCTCGCCGTCGCTCACCAGATAAGTCCGTCCCGCAGCCTGCGGCGCGGTTGCGGCCGCCAGGATTGCGTCTGCCAGATTTCCGACGAAGATCAGGCTGCGCCGGTTGTCGACGGAAGCGAGCGGCAGAGGCGTGCCGCGGGCGACCAGGCCCAGCAGCCGCCGGAAGTTGGCCCTGACGCCGGGACCGTAAACGAGCGGCGGGCGCAGCACGACCGCCTCGAGGCCGGTTGCGGAGGCGACTTCCCACAGCGCCTGCTCCGCCTCGTGCTTCGTGACGCCATATGCGTCTTCCGGCGCCGGCGCGTCGCTCTCCGTGTACGGGCGCGCGAAAGTGGCTTCCCCGTTTACCTTGATGCTGCTGAGGAACACCAGCCGGCGCACTCCGGCCGAGGCGGCCTGTTGCGCGAGCCGGCGCGTGGCGGCGACGTTGATCCTCCGGTACTCGGCGAGTGGATCGGCCGCGGCATCGCGGAGCACGTGCGTACGCGCCGCGAGATGAACCACGCACGCCGCGCCGGAGAGTGCCGCCGACCAGTCAGTCCCGGGCCCGATGTCCCCGACGGTCCAGGCGGGCTGCGACAAGCCGTCGTCCCGGATGGAGCGGACCGCGCGGCGCACCGCGTAACCCGCCGCCGCCAGTTGGGGGCACAGGGCCGCGCCCACGAAGCCGTCGGCGCCAGTGACGAGCACTACCGGTGCCACACCGTCCGGTTCACGTAATCGGTATAGCTCAGGATGATGCGGACAACCTTTTCGGAAACCCGGTCGGCCTCGTAGTCTCCGACCGTCTTGAACGGCCGCTTGCGCCCGGCACTGTGCGCGACCGCGAGATCTATCGCCTCGAGCACGCGCCGGGCTTCCAGCCCCGCCATGATCACCGTCGCCTCGTCCATGCCTTCGGGCCGCTCGTGCGCCTGCCGGATCATCACGGCCGGAAAGCCCAGCAGGGAGGATTCCTCCGTCAGCGTGCCGCTGTCCGACAGGGTGCAATACGCCGAGTTTTGCAGCTTGATGTAATCCGGAAATCCCAGTGGTTTCAGGAAGCGGATCCGCTGCGAGACGCCGGACGACTTGCCTCCCGCGAGGCGGGCGCGCGTCCTGGGGTGCGTGGAAACGACCACCGGCTTGCGGTAATGGCCGGCCACGGCTTCGAGCGTCGCGAGCAGGTCGCGGAAGTTGCGCGGGTCGTCGACGTTTTCCTCGCGGTGCGCGCTCACGACGAAATAGCCGCCCGCCGCGAGCTTCAGGCGCCTGAGAACCGTCGAGCGGCCGATATCGCGCGCGTGAAAGCGCAGCACCTCGTTCATCGGCGAGCCGGTCTTGATCACGGTTTCGGGGCGCAGGCCTTCGCGCAGCAGGTAGCGCCGCGCGTGCTCCGTGTACGGCATGTTGATGTCGCTGATGTGATCGACCAGGCGGCGGTTGATCTCCTCGGGCACCCGGTCGTCGAAGCAGCGGTTGCCCGCCTCCATGTGGAATACCGGCGTGCGGCGCCGCTTGGCCGGGATCGCCGCGAGGCAGCTGTTGGTGTCGCCGAGCAGCAGCACCGCGTCCGGCCGTACCTTCGCGATGAGCACGTCCGAGCGCGCGATCACGTTGGCTATGGTCTCGGCCGGGGTGCGCCCTGCGCAGCCCAGAAAATGGTCCGGCTGCCGGATGCGCAACTGGTCGAAGAAAATCTGGTTCAGCTCGTAGTCGTAGCTCTGGCCGGTATGAACGAGAACGTGCTCGAGGCGGCGGTCGAGCTCCGCGACGACGCGCGAGAGCTTGATCACCTCGGGACGGGTGCCGACCAGGGTCATGACCTTGAGCGCCATGGTCACGTCCGGCCCTGCGTCCCGGATGGGGTCTTCACCGCAGCAGCTCCCCGCGCGGCGCCGCGTCCCCGGGCAGCAGGCGGCTGCGCTTGAGCAACGCGGCGGTTGCCGCGAGGCTCAGCACGTTGCTGCCGGAGCTGTACTCCTGCCGCAGGGCGCTCGCCTCCCGCGTGCGCGTACCGCGCAGCTCGGGCAGCATCGGCCGGATCACGTAGTAGTCGCCCCGGCGCCCGCAATGACGGACTTCCTCCTCCGACACCAGCACCTCGTGGAGCTTCTCGCCCGGGCGTATGCCGGTCACCTCGATCCTCACGCGCCGCTTGCCGATGAGGGCCCGGGCGACGTTCAGCATAGACGCGGCGGGCGCGCGCGGGATGAAGGTCTCGCCTGCCTTCGCGTCGCGCAGCGCGGCGAGCACGGTGTCGACCGCGTCCTCGAGCGACAGCAGGAAGCGCGTCATCTTCGGGTCGGTGATGGTAACCGGGCCCCCGTTGCGTATCTGCTCGTGGAACAGGGGGATGACCGACCCGCGCGAGGCGAGCACGTTGCCGTAGCGCACGCAGATGAAGCGGCTGCGCCGATTGAGCACGTTGGCGGCGATCAGGATGCGCTCCTGCAGGGATTTCGTCATGCCCATGACGTTCACGGGCTTGCACGCCTTGTCGGTGCTGACGCCGATTACCGTATCCACGCCGTAGTCGTTTTCCTCGATCGCCCGCACGATGTTCGCGGCGCCGATGCAATTGGTGAGGATGGCCTGCGCGGGAAAATATTCGCAGGTGGGGACCTGCTTCAGCGCCGCCGCGTTCACCACGATGTCGGCCGACTTCACCGCCGAGCACACGTCGCCGTAGTCGCGCACGTCGCCGATACGGAATTCCAGCACGCTGCGGAAGTTGTTGTAGATCACCTCGTCCGTGGTGACGGACTGGTGCAGGTAGGACATGCGCATGTCGTGCTGCTTCGCCTCGTCGCGCGAGAACACGATTACCTTCTTCGGCGTGCCGAGCGCGCCGGACAGCGCGCGGTGCACCAGGGTACGCCCCATCGAGCCGGTGCCGCCGGTCACCAGCAGGCGCTTGCCGTCGAGTATCACCCGGGCGCTTTCACGGGTTGGAGGTCGCGGGCCAGCTCATCGAGCATCGCGTCCCACGCCGGGGGGGCATAGCCGAGGGCCTTCCGGAAACGGCTGGAATCCAGGCTGCGGTCGCATACGGGCTCGTCGGAGGGCTCGATGCGGATTCCCGGACGCAGCCGGTCGCCCGGATGGAGCCGGTCATTGAGCGCGCTCAGCAGGTCGTGCTTGCTGATGGCCGCGCTCGAGACGTGGTAGAGCCCGGCAGCCCCGGGGTGCAGGGTAAGCAGCGTTTCGATCAGGCGCGAGAGTTCCGCGGTCGTGAAGCCCGAGAATATCGCTTTGCGCCATCCCGTGACCGGCTTTCCCTGGGCGTGCTGGGCGAGGAACCATTCGACGAGACCTGTTTTTCTGCGCAGTTCCGGCCCGATCATCGAAGTCCGCAGCGTGACGACATGGGGACCGTCCGCCTCTCCGAGCAGCTTGCTCAATCCGTACACGTCGCCGTGATCGGGACGATCCTGCTCGGAGTAGTTTCCCTTTTTGCCCGAGAAAACGCAATCGGTGCTCATCTGAATGAGCCGCGCGCCGTGCCTGCGGCACACGCGCGACAGCAAGTGCGGAAAGATCGCATTGACCTGCATGGCAAGCGTATCCCATGCGGCCTCCCGGCGCTGCTTGACGATGCCGATCGAGTTGACGACTGCCTCCGGCGCGAAGGCGGCGACAACGCGCTCGATGGCGGCAGGGTCGCGCGCGTCGATGCCGTCGTAGGCGTTGCCGGGGTCGAACCGCCGCAAGTCGCGATACGCCGCGAGGGGCTGGCGGAGCGTGACCCGCGCTTCGTGGCGCGGCGCGAGCTGCTGCAGCAACCGGTGCCCCAGCATGCCGTCTCCGCCCAGGATCAGGATGCGCATCGCGCCTCCGGCTACGTTACGCTTTCGCCGCCGGCCCGGCCCGTGCTTTGGCGCCTGCCGCCGGCGACTCCAGGAACCCGCGGTAAGTCGACTCGATTCCCGCTCGCAAGCCGATGCGCGGCTTCCATCCCAGTGCGCTCAAGCGGGACACGTCCATGCGCTTGAGCGGGGTGCCGTCGGGCCGTGTCGGGTCGAACTCGATCCGGCCGTCGAATCCGGTAACCTGCGCGATGAGCTCCGCCAGCTCGCGTATCGTGATGTCGCTGCCGGTGCCGACGTTGATGACTTCTCCGATGTCGCGCGCGTCGATCCGCTCCATCAGGAACACGCATGCATCGGCTGCGTCCTCGCTGTGCATCAATTCGCGGCGCGGAGTGCCGGAACCCCATACCGTGACCGTGGGCGCGCCGGAGACCCGTGCCCGGTGGAACCTCCCGATCAGCGCGGGGACGACGTGCGATGCCGCCGAATCGAAATTGTCGCCGGGCCCGTAGAGGTTGGTTGGCATGGCGCAGATGAAGTTGGTCCCGTGCTGGCGGTTGTAGGCATTGCACAGCTTGATCCCGGCGATCTTGGCGACCGCGTACGGTTCGTTGGTGGGCTCCAGCGGACCGGTGAGCAGATGCTCCTCGCGTATGGGCTGCGGGGCGAACTTCGGGTAGATGCAGCTGGAACCCAGGAACAGGAGCTTGCGCGCTCCATGGCGGCGGCAGCCTTCGATCACGTGGTTCTGGATCGCAAGGTTGGAATAGATGAAGTCGGCGGGAAAATCGGCATTGGCCTGTATCCCGCCCACGCGCGCGGCTGCAAGAAAAACAAACTCGGGGCTCTCGCTGGCGAAGAAATCGTTCACCGCCTGCTGGTCGGTGAGGTCGAGCTCCGAATGGCGGCGCACGATCAGGTTGCGGTAGCCGCCCGCTTCGAGCCGCCGCAGCAAAGCCGACCCGACCAGGCCCGCGTGGCCGGCAACATAGATCCGCGACTCCGGGCGCATCATTTCATTCATTGAAATCGGGGTGCGAAATCCCTGCGTCTTCACCAGTTGATCCTGCTGCGCAATGGTCAGATCCTCGCGCACCATTGAGTGCGGCTCAATTATAGACATGACGCCCGTCCCGGGGTCGGCGATCGCGGCAGGCAACGGAGCATGCCGTCCGGCGTCGCGAATCGGGCGGCGACTTACTTCCGGGCTGCCGCGGCGGCTTCCCGCATCCAGCCTTCGAGCTCGGTCAACAGCCGGGCCGGAGCGAAATTCGCGTCGAAGTAGAGACGTGCATTTCGCGCCATGCCGGCGCGCGTCTCGGCCGGCATCCGGTACATCGCCAGCACGGCTTCGGCGAGCGAAGGGCCGTTCCCCGCCTCGACCGCGATGCCGGCGCCGGACTCCCGCACGACGCGCGCACCTTCGCCGTCGAGTGCGGCGACGATGGGCCGCGCGCAGGCGAGGTAGGACTGGATCCGGGAGGGGATGGTCCAGGCGAAGATGGCCTCCTTGCGCAAGGTCACGAGCATCACGTCCGCGAGGGCGAAAAAACGCGGCATCGATTCCACCGGATGCCGGCCCAGCAACCGGACCGTGGATTGCAGCCCGCGGCGCCGGACCTCCGCCTCGACCCAGGCCAGCATGCGGCCATCGCCCAGGATGACCCACTGGATGTCCGGGTAACCCTTGAGGCTTTCGGCTGCCGCCAGGATGGTTTCGAAGTCCTGCGCTGCGCCGACGTTTCCGGCGAACATGACGCGGAATCCGGCGGGCAGGCGCTCGCGCTCGGGCGCACCGGACGCGACTGCGACCGGCTGATACAACGCTTCGGCGCTGTTCGGCAGGTAGTGGATGCGCCCGGCGGGCACGCCAAAGCGCAGGATCGGCTCGATGAAAGCCCGGGATTGCACCAGTATCCGGTCGCAGCGGCGGTAGATGTAGCGCACGAGCCGTTCCACGAGCTTCAGTATCCACGCGGAACGCACGGCGCCGGTCGCGGACAGGCTCTCGGGCCACAAGTCCTGGACCCAGAACAGGAGCGGCGCGCCCGTGAGCCGCTTCAGCGCCAGGGCCGGCAGCCCCACGGTGACGGGCGAGGGCTCATAGACCAGGATCGCATCGTACGCACCGCGGCAGCGCAAGGGCGCAAGCAGGCTCGCGATGAGGGCGTGGGAGAGATAGTTGAGCGCGAGCCGCGCCGGCCCGCCGCCGCCGCGCGGAATCAGCGGCACGCGGATGACGCGCGCCCCGCCGTAGTCCTCGAGCCCGCGCCCGAGAAAGCCGTAGCCGGGGAAGAAGCGGCCCTCCGGATAGTTCGGCTTCCCGGTGTAGACGGTAACCTCGTGCCCGCGGCTGACCAGGCCGAGCGCGACATCGTTGATGCGGAAGTTCTCCGGCCAGAAGTACTGCGTGACGATCAGGATCTTCACGCCGGCTGCCGCGCCGGAGCCGCGCGGTCACGCACGCGGCGGTAGATTTCCAGCACGCGTAGCGCGTTCTTGCGCGCGTCGAAATTACGCAGCGCAAGGCGGTGGGCGGCTTCCCCCATGCGCGCGAGCTCGCCGGGATCGCGGGTAAAGTGCTCGATGGCATCGGCGAGCGCCCGCGCATCGCCCGGCTTTACGCAAAGGCCGGTCTCCCCGTGAACCAGGGTATCGGGTGACGGGGATTCCATGGCGACGATGCTCGGCACTTTCCACCACGCGGCTTCGAACACCGGCCGGCCCGCGGCCTCGAGCAGCGAAGGGAAGCACAGCAGATCGATTCCGGCGTAGATCCCGTCGATGTCGGGGGTGAATCCGATGAGCCGCACGGTTCCTTCGAGCGCGTGCTTCGCGATAAAATCCCTGGCCTCCCGTTCCATGTCATGCGCGAAACCGGCGGCCTTGAGCACGCGGCCCACGAGGCTTGAGAGCCTGCGCGTGTTGCCCCCGACCACCACGAATTCGACCGCCAGATCGCGGTCCCGGCACCGGCGCGCGGCCTCCAGGAATTCACGAACTCCTTTTAGCGGCAGGAGGTTTCCCACCATCGCCGCGCGCATCATCCCGGGCCGCCGCGGGCCGAGCGGGGCTTCGGCGAGCGGTGGCGTAGCGGCTGCGCGCGGCGAATAGGCGTTGTGCACGACCTCGGCCGCGATGGCGGCGGGTAAGCTGCGCCGGACCGTCTCGTCGATGGCAA
>CAZQJF010000153.1:0-3343 GCA_964593735.1 uncultured Streptomycetaceae bacterium
CTCACGTCCACGCCCCGGCCGCGCATCGCGGCGACGTCCGCAACCAGGTCGTCGCTTTGCAGGATGACGTAGCGGATCCCGCCGCCCGCCGCGATGAATCCGGGCAGGTCGGCGCCCCAGCTCCCCGCCCCGCCGTTGGCCGCGCGTTCCCCGGCCGGGTCGCGGATCGCCAGCAGCTCGAGGTAGTCCTCGTCGTTGAACGCGATCGCGTTGTGGGTGCCCTTGCCGGGATGGACGCCGCCCGGCTGGACGTTGAAGCCCAGCCGGCGGTACGTCTCCACGCCCCGGGCCAGGTCGGGCATGCAGATCATCAAGTGATCGATGGCCGTGAGCATAGTGCGTGATGAGTGATGAGTGAAGAGTGAAGGGCGACAGCGTAGTCGGCGGGATGATACTTCAATTGAAGTAGAGTCCGCCGTTCACCGATACCGTCTGGCCCGTCATGTATGGGTTGGAGGCCACCATCACGACCGCGGCGGCGACTTCCTCGCCCGTCCCGAGGCGCCCGAGCGGAATCCGCGCCGCGCTTTCGGCCCGCTGCGCCGCGATCATTTCGGTGTCGATCAGGGCCGGCGCGACCGCATTGACCGTGATGCCGTGCTTCACCAGGCGCGCCGAGTAGCCGCGCGTGAGGCCTTCCAGCCCGGCCTTCGACGCGTTGTAGTGCACGCCGAACTGGCCGCCGGCGCGCGCCGCGCCCGAGGAGATGTTGACGATGCGCCCCCACCCCCGCGCGCGCATGCCCGGCCAGACGGCCTGCGTGCAGAGAAACGCGGACTTGAGGTTGGTCGCGATCGTTCGGTCGAATTCGGCCTCGGTGGTGTCTTCCAGCGAGCGACGGACCGCGATGCCCGCGTTGTTGACGAGTATGTCGATCGGGCCGAGCGCCTGCTCGACGGCGGCCACCATGGCCGCGACAGCCCGGGCGTCGGCAACGTCGGCACGGAAGGCCGCGGAGCGGGCGCCCGCCTGAACGATGGCCGCCACGGTCCGCTCGGCCTCGTCCGTGCGGCTGCGGTAGTTGACGGCGACGCCGGCGCCCGCTTCGGCCAGCGCTATCGCAACCGCCCTGCCGATGCCGCGCGAGGCGCCGGTGACGAGAGCGATGCGGGAGGTGAACGCCGGGACGGGCATTGCGCGGAGAGGGTAGTGGCAGTGCCTGCAACTCTACAGCGAGGCTCGCCGCCTGTCTCGTGCGGCGCCGGGGTGATGCCGCGGTTGCCAGGTAATCGCCGCGCAGCTGCTCCACGGACTCACTGCTTCACCGCTTCACCCATCACGCTTCCCTGCATCCCAATACACCGCCTTGTCGGGAAACAACGCCCGTATACCGCCGCGCGGGTCGGCCTTGTCGCCCTTGTAGCGGGGAACGAGGTGAATGTGCAGATGCATGACCGTCTGCCCTGCCGCGTCCCCATCGTTGATGCCGAGGTTATAGCCGTCCGGCTGGTGTTGACGGTCCAGCAGCGCTTTGGTTTCGTCGAGCAGCCGGAGCATCTCGCGCCGCTCGTCTTCCGTCGTGTCGAAAAAGGACACGACGTGCCGCCGCGGAATGATCAGCGCGTGGCCCTTGCTGACCGGGTAGATGTCGCGGCGGGCGACGGCGAGCGGACGTTCGATCAGAATCTCCTCCGGGGCCAGGGTGCAGAAGGGGCAAGCGGTTTTCAAGGGCGTCTCAGATGAAGCATCAGCCGTCCAGAACGCCTAGTCCCAGCACTTCGGCGGCGCGATTGAGCCGGCGGTCGAAGCATGCGAAACGCACGCCCTGTCCACCCTCCTTCAACAGGGTATCCGCAGCCGCAAGGTGCAGCGCGTCGTATGCCCGCAATCCAAAGGAATCGACGAGCTTTACCGCGTGCTCCAGCAGGGTCTGCGAAACGTGCACCACAAAATAGCTGGGCCAGTCGCGCTCGAACTGTTCGCGGGCCCGGTCCAGGGCATCGTCCGTAAGACGACCCTCCCGCGCGGCTCGCGCGAAAGCGGAATGTGTCTCGAGGTAGGCAATCTCGTGGGTGGCAACGACCGACTCCCGCGTAATCGCCGCCGCTACCGCGCGGCTTCCGGACTCCTCGACATAGAGTTTGACGAGGGCCGAGGTGTCGAAATAAAGCATTAGCGGCGGTCTTCGAGGACCATGTCAGCGACCGACTTCCCGGGGCGGCTCGTCCTTGCCCGGGCACGCGGCGCCAGTCCGCGCGGTTTCTTCCCGTTCCACGTCGCCCGTCCTTCCTGGATCAGCTTCTGCACGCCCACCGCCGGTTCGCCCGGCACGGGGGACAGCCTGGCCACCGGCTTACGGTGCGACGTCACGATAATCGAGCGTCCTTTGCCGACGGCACGCAGATGTTCCGACAGACGATCCTTCAGTTGCCGTATCGATACCTTCATTGACCGCTCCCAGCGAATTGTGGCCACATTCTAGCATCTGAACGTAAGTTGGTGGCCACTTTAGTCCAGGAGTAGGGAGGAAATCGCCTCTTCGTGTCCTTCGTGCCGAAGCTGTTAACGCCGGGGGAGGCCATCCCGGCCAGGAGGTGGTCACGTCTTGTGACTAGCTCCGGGCGCGGACACCGGCGGCTGCACGCCGAGCTTGCGCGCCTGCTTCAACAACCCTTCGTCGAATGTCACGAAGCGCTCCGCCTTCGCGCTCAGCACGAGGTGGAGCGAGTCTGCGAGATCCATGCCCTCTGCGGCCCAGCGGAGCGCCTGGAACACCAGGTCGGCGTTCTGGGGGCGCACGTTGCGCAGCAACAGCAGGTCGCGCAGCCGCTCCATGACGAGCGGGTGCGGCGCTGCCGACTTGCGCAGCACCCACGACAGTTCCAGCACGACCGTAATGGGTATCCAGTATTCTGCCTTCGCATCGGCCAGCAGCCGGCCGGCGGCGCGCGCCTGGGCCGGCTCGTCGTCGAGGAGATAGCGCGCCAGGACATTGGTGTCGAGCGCAATCACCGGCGCCCCTTCCGCGCTCGACGCCCGTAGGCGCGGACCCGGGCGTCGTCCTCCTTTACCGCGAGGGCGATCGCCTCGTCATCGCTCAACCCGGCGTAGCGCCCCTTGCTCCCGCGCGACGTCAGCGAGCCGCCCAGCCGCGCCACCTGCGCCGCGTGATCTGCGGCGCGGATCGTCACCTTGAAGCCCTCGCCCGGCAACAGCTCCACGTTCAGCTCGGTGCCGCTGCGGATGTCCAGCGCCTCGCGTATCGCCTTCGGGATGACGATCTGCCCTTTGCTCGAGGCCCGGATGGTATCCATGCCAACCTGAAGTAAGACGCGCAAGTAAGACGATACCCTGGAGCGCCGGGTGGGTCAATGATTGCGCGACAGCTCGCCGGTAATGGGGG
>CAZQJF010000153.1:3443-7043 GCA_964593735.1 uncultured Streptomycetaceae bacterium
CGTCAGTCATCACGCCTTTTCCCGCCGTCAGTCGTCACGCCGTTGGACTTGCACGCAGCTTCCCCACCAGTCCCTTCATGATGCGATCGAACAATGACTCTTCGCGCGGCTCGTTGATCAGGACCGAATCACCCACCCGGAAGCGGCGGCTCAATTCCGCCGGGCTGTACGGGAGAATGTCCTTTCCGGCCCGGTCGAATGCGAAGAGGTAGCGCGTTTTGCGCGGCGTCACGAAGATCAACTTGCCCGGCCGGCGCACGGGCTGAGCGGCGTTGTCGCGGAATTCCACCCACGTCCCTACCACGAGACTGGCAAGCGGGTTCTGAGCGCCTGCGTCACGCGGGGTGCGCGCCGCGCCGGCCCCACCGGCTTCAAGGGCCGTGAAATCCAGATCCACGGTCTCGACGCTGACATCGCCGTCCCCGAACGGATTCCTGACCGTGATGGGCGCAGAAAAGTCCAGCGGTGCGGGAGCTGCCGCGCCGGCTTCTCCTGCAGCAGCCGCGGGGCTGCCGGCCTCGTCCGGCGCCGACTGGGCGGGGGCCGCAGGATCCGGTTTGCCTTCTCCAGGCGCGCTGATTGCCTGCCTGTGGTACTTCATGAGCTCGGCAAAGAATCTCGAGCGCGCATAACCATCGGCACCCGCGGCCTTCAGGCCGACGGCAAGCTGCTTGATCAGTCCCGGGATCACCGCGACGAGCTTGCGGCGCTCCTCGCTCGTGGTCCTGATCTCAACGCTCCAGATGAGCTGATCCATCGCTTCCACGGCGCTCTTCCAGGCTTTGCTCTCTTTGCCTTCCTTGACATGGACGAGCAACAGCAGCTTGAGCCATTGCTGGACGAGGAATTCGCGTAATGGACCGGGCAGCTTGTGGGCCTCGATGCGAGCCTTGACCTCCTCCGCGGCAGCGCGCTTGGCGACGGCGAGGTTTTCCATTTCCTCGACGCGCCTGGCTGCAGCCCGGGCTTCCTGATCGGCGCGCTGGTCCTCCTCGGCCAGAAGCCCTTCCACCTCCTCGCGCGCCTTGGCGAAGATCTCCAGGTTGTCCTTGAATCCTGCAACGAGCGCCTCCAGGATGCTCTGCAGGCGCGCAAACAGCGGGTCCGCGGGGCTGAAATGGGCGGGCAGGCGAAAGGCAACCTCGCCCAGCGTGTCGAGCAGCCGCCGGGCCGGGTGGGTTTTCGTGGAGAAGAACGACTTGTCGGCGATCGCAACCTTGAGCATCGGGATCTGCATCCGGCCGATCAGGCCCTTCACGCCGTTCGGGACCTTGGGGTCGTCGAAGAGCTGGTCGAACAACATCGCGATGATGTCGAGCGTCATGAGGTCCAGCGCGCCCATACCGGCGCCCACGCTGGTGGCCTTCAGCTCGTGCAGGACGTTGGTGACGTTCGTAGCGTCCGCAACGCCGGCCGGAGCGGTGAAACTTCCGCCTGCGACGGCACTCAGATCGCCCACCTGAATGCGCGTGAGCGAGCTTTGCAGCTCCGCGCCTTGCAGAGCAGCCGGGGCTGATGCTCCCGCTGCGCCCGTTCCCGCTTGCGCCCTGACACCGCCCGCCGCCTGAATCCCGCCTGCGCCCACGCCTGGACCCGCGGTTGCGTGCGCCCCCTGCCGGCCCATCGCATTCCTCGCAGCGAGGTTTTGCAGGATGGCAAACAAGTCCTGTGCGGTGCCGGTCGTTATATCCGAAGCAGGCGCTTCGCCAGGCGTTTCCGCCCTGGCCGGCGCGCCGGGAACCGGCAATCTGCGGTCCCGCGATCGGGAGACGCTGTAGCGGATCTTGGGCAGGATGGCATTCTGGACCAGCAATGCATTGACGGCCTTGTACATCGAGCGCACATCGTCGAGCACGTGGTCGTCGAACAGCTTGAGAAGTACCCGCCGCACGTCGGAGCCTGCATCGACCTGGCGACAGGCATGCTTGTAGGCGTCGCAGATCACCTGCGGGCTGAACGGGTTGTCGTTGGCCTGCAGATTGGCGTCGCCCAGCAGCACGCCCACGCGCTGGTCCAGCGCCACGAGCTCCTCGTCGCAGTAGGCGCGCAGCTTGGCCGCCATGTTATTGAACTTGAGCGTCTCCTCGAAATCGTCCTCGCCGACGAGCGCGAGGTGGTCCAGGGCATCGTCGGATTCACCGGAAGGCTGGCCTATTTTCCGGGCGCGGTCGCTGCGTCTGCGGAATTCACCGAGATAGCTCACCTGGAACTGCTGCTCCATGGTCTTGCGCTGCCCGATCACGACGGCCCTGGCGTCCTCGTAGAGGCGCCGCTCTTCGAAGTTCCGCGTTCCGTCGATGAGAACCGACAGGGCGTCCTTCGCCTTGTCGAGCATGCCGGCGACCGCCTGATCCAGGCGCTCGCAGATCAAATTGCGGCTTTGCTCCAGGAGCCCATCGAAATGCTGTGCTTGCTGCATGCCATGGGAGGACGGACTCAATTCGGCAGGGACTGTGGCCATGCGTTCCCCTCAAAACGGTGGTGGTACCGCAGACGTGCGCTGCGATTCGGCGAGGACGGGCTTCGAACGCTGCAGACCGTCTTCACCATCGCTATTTCGGCAGTTACAGGCGCACTCTATAGCCCGGTCCCGGCGACCCGCGAGTGCAATGTGCACACTCCGCGAGTGAGAACTGACGGACGGACCAACGGCCGTCGCTCCGGAGGACAAAGTGCACGTTCCGCCAGCGCCCCGCCCGCCCGCGTGACGTTGTCCCGGGCGCTGGGGTGATGACGCTGCCGCTGGTGATGGAGTGATGTCCCGCATCACGACAAGTATTCGCGCAGCCACCTCTCGTAGTCCGCGTTGCCCAGCAGCCGTCGCATTTCCTCCGGCGGGGCGATCGCCGGCTTGAGAGCGGCGGGAGCGCCGCCGTCGTGGAGGTGGGTGTAGATCTCGCGCATCGCCTTTACGATGCCGGGAATGACGTGATGACCCAGCAGGCAGAAGCGCACGCCGCGCGCGGCCATGTCGTCGCGCGTGAGTGTGGCCGAGCTGCCGACGATGACGGGCAGGCTGACCGCCGCGCGCACCGCGTCGAGGTGCTCCAGCTTCTGCAGCCCGGAGAGGAAGATCGCGTCCACGCCGGTGGCGGCGTACGCGCGCACGCGGGCGACGACGTTCTCGATGCTCTCGACCTTGAGCGCCGCGGTGCGCCCCACGATCACGAGCGCGGGATCCTGCCGCGCCTGGAGCGCCGCGCGCAGCTTGCCGTTCATTTCCTCGATCGAGATCAGCTCGTCCTTGCCGCCCCCGCCGAAGCGCGCCGGCATGACCAGGTCCTCGATGGCGAGGCCGGCCAGGCCCGCGTGCTCGAGTTCCTCCACGGTGCGCATGACGCTCAACGCGTTGCCATATCCCTGGTCCGCATCGACGAACACGCTCAGGTTGCCCGCGCGCACGACTCGCCGGACCTGGTCGGCAAACTCGGTGAGCGTCTGCAGCGCCAGGTCCGGCGCTGCCAGCACGATCGCTCCGCTCACCGAGCCGGACAGCAGGCCGAACTCGTAACCCACCGACTCCGCCACGCGCGCCGACAACGCGTCGAACACGGTGGCCGGCGACACGCACCGCGGCCCGGCGAGCACCGCGCGGAATCT
>CAZQJF010000154.1:0-7003 GCA_964593735.1 uncultured Streptomycetaceae bacterium
CTTGTCGCCGGGCTGCAGACGCCGCTTGACCGCCAGATACACCTTGACCATTTTCTGCACGCCCGGCGGCAGCTCATCACCCTGCGTGAGTTTCTTCTTCTTTTCCTCGAAAGCCTTGTCGAACAGCAGCTTGGTCTGAGACAGGCTGTCCTTGATGCTCTCCAGCTGCGCGGCAACCTTGTCGTTTGCCACGCGGATGTCGAACCAGCTGTGGCGCTCGATCTCCATAAGATAGGCCTTCGTGATCTTCGCACCCTTTACGAGCTTCTTCGGGCCGCCGTTCGCTGCCTTGCCGATGATGAGCCGCTCCAGGCGCTCGAACGCGTCGTTCTCCACGATGCGCAGCTGGTCGGCGAGGTCCTTCTTGTAACGCTTGAGCTCATCATCGATGATCTGCTGGGCGCGCTTGTCGCGCTCTATGCCTTCACGCGTAAATACCTGCACGTCGATTACCGTGCCGGACATGCCCGAAGGCACGCGCAAACTGGTGTCCTTGACGTCGGAGGCCTTCTCGCCAAAGATCGCCCGCAGGAGCTTCTCCTCGGGCGTGAGCTGGGTCTCGCCTTTCGGCGTCACCTTGCCGACCAGCACGGCCCCCGCCTCGACTTCTGCGCCAATATAGATGATGCCCGACTCATCAAGGCTGGCAAGCTGCGATTCGGACAGGTTCGAGATGTCGCGCGTGATTTCTTCCGGCCCGAGCTTGGTGTCGCGCGCCACTACCGACAGCTCTTCGATATGGATCGATGTAAAACGCTCGTCGGCGACTACGCGTTCGGAGATCAGGATCGAGTCTTCGAAATTGAAGCCGTTCCAGGGCATGAACGCAACCAGCATATTCTGGCCCAGCGCCAGCTCGCCCATGTCCGTGGAAGCGCCGTCGGCGATGACGTCGTTACGGGCGATGCGGTCTCCCACCTTCACCAACGGCCGCTGGTTGATGTTGGTGTTCTGATTCGAACGCTGGTACTTGACCAGGTTGTAGATATCCACGCCGACTTCGCCGGGGGCGGTTTCCTCGTCATTGACGCGCACCACGATGCGCGAGGCATCGACGTAATCGACCACTCCGCCACGGCGCGCCTGCACCGCCGTGCCGGAATCGACCGCCACGGTACGCTCGAGGCCGGTTCCGACCAGCGGCTTCTCCGGGCGCAGGCAAGGAACCGCCTGGCGCTGCATGTTCGAACCCATCAGCGCACGATTCGCGTCGTCGTGCTCGAGAAAGGGGATGAGCGACGCCGCGACGGACACCGCCTGGGCGGGCGCGACGTCCATGTGGTCGATACGGTCCGGCGCCGACATCGTGAACTCGTTGTGATTGCGGCACGACACGAGCTCATCCGTGAAGCGGTTGCTCTTGTCGAGCGTGGCATTCGCCTGCGCAATCATGTACTGGCCTTCTTCGATCGCCGAGAGGAAATGGATTTCGTCGGTGACCTTGCCGTCTCTGACCTTGCGATAAGGAGTTTCCAGGAACCCGTACTCGTTGGTGCGGGCGTAAAGCGCGAGAGAGTTGATCAACCCGATGTTCGGGCCTTCGGGCGTCTCGATCGGGCACACCCGCCCGTAGTGGGTCGGATGCACGTCGCGAACCTCGAAACCCGCGCGCTCCCGAGTGAGTCCGCCCGGTCCCAGAGCGGAAACCCGCCGCTTGTGGGTAATCTCCGACAACGGATTGGTCTGGTCCATGAACTGCGACAACTGGCTCGAGCCGAAGAACTCGCGGATGGCGGCCGACACCGGCTTGGCGTTGATCAGGTCGTGCGGCATGAGGTTCTCGGACTCGGCCTGCGAGAGGCGCTCCCTGACGGCGCGCTCCACGCGAACGAGGCCGGCCCGGAACTGGTTCTCCGCAAGCTCACCCACCGATCGGACACGGCGGTTGCCGAGGTGATCGATATCGTCGATCTCACCTTTGCCGTTACGCAGATCCACCAGGATCTTGATCACCGCCACTATGTCCTCTGCGGACAGCGTCGCCTTGCCGATCAATTCGGCGCGTCCGACGCGGCGATTGAACTTCATGCGACCCACTTTTGACAGATCGTAGGTATCCTCGCTGAAGAAGAGCCGGTTGAATAGCGTCTTCACCGCGTCTTCCGTGGGCGGCTCACCCGGCCGCATCATGCGATAGATCGCCACCTGCGCCTGCAGCTGGTCGGCGGTCTCGTCGATGCGCAGCGTCTGGGAGATGTACGCGCCCTGATCGAGGTCGTTGGTGTAGATGGTCTGGATCCTGGGCACCCCAGATTCCTTGAGCTTGACGAGCAGTTGCTCGGCGATCTCTTCGTTCGCGTTGGCGATGACCTCGCCGGTTGTCTTGTCGACCACGTTGTGCGCGAGCACACGCCCGAGAACGAACTCATCCGGCACCGAAATCCGGTGCAGCCCCGCCTGCTCCATCTCGCGCACGTGCTTCACCGTGATGCGCTTGTCCTTCGCAACGATGACTTTACCGCCCTTGGTCGTGATGTCGAGGCGCGCGATCTCGCCGCGCATACGCTCGGGCATCAATTCGAACTCGCTGCCGTCCTTGCCGAAGTGGAAGGTGTCGGACATAAAAAATTCGGCAAGAATTCTCTCCGGCGCATAGCCGAGCGCCTTCAGCAGGATCGTCACCGGCATCTTGCGGCGCCGGTCCACCCGGAAATAAAGGTAGTCCTTCGGGTCGTACTCGAAGTCCAGCCATGAACCGCGGTACGGAATCACGCGGGCCGAGAACAGGAGCTTCCCGGAAGAATGCGTCTTGCCCCGATCGTGCTCGAAAAACACCCCGGGCGAGCGGTGCAACTGGGAAACGATTACCCGTTCGGTGCCGTTGATTACAAACGAGCCGGTAGTTGTCATGAGCGGGATCTCGCCCATATAAACTTCCTGCTCCTTCACCTCTTTGGGGGTCGGCTTCGCGGCCTCCCGGTCCATGATGACCAGGCGCACCTTTGCGCGCAGCGGCGCCGCGTAAGTCAGCCCGCGCTGCTGGCATTCCTTAACGTCGAAGGGCGGTTCGCCGAGCGTGTAACTCACGAACTCGAGCCGCGCGTTCTTGGAATGGCTCTCGATCGGATAAATGCTCTTGAACGCTGCCTGCAAACCCTCGGTCTTGCGGGTATCAGGCGCTGTGGCCGCCTGCAGGAACCCCGCATAGGACTCGAGTTGCGTCGCCAGCAGGTACGGCACCGGCAGGACGCTGTCGCGCTTGGCAAAGCTCTTGCGTATGCGCTTCTTCTCGGTAAAGGAGTACGCCATATCAGCTCCAGGAAAGGGTTACGCTCCGGATGGCCAACGCCGCAAGATGTCGTGCAGCCCGGGGGCGGCACGGCATTTCGGAAACTCGCAGCCTGTCCAAAATAGCTCCCGGCTGGCCGCAGCCGGGAGCCCTGTCTGCTATTCGGATTACTTGATCTCCGCCGTTGCGCCAGCCTCGAGCAATTGCTTGAGAAGCGCGTCCGCGTCGGCTTTGGAGACGCCTTCCTTGACCGGTTTGGGTGCACCGTCCACAAGGTCCTTGGCTTCCTTCAGACCGAGACCGGTGACCGCGCGCACGATCTTGATTACGTTTACTTTACTGGCGCCGGAGCTGTTCAGTATTACGTTAAACTCGGTCTGCTCTTCGGCCGCGGCGGCACCCCCCGCCGCGCCACCGCCGGGAGCTGCTACCGCCACGGTTGCGGCGGCGGCGGACACCCCGAATTTGTCTTCCATTTCCTTGATGAGCTGTGACAGCTCCAGGACGGTCATGTTCGCGATCGCGTCCAGTATTTCTGCTTTGGCCAGTGCCATGTTCCTTACTCCTGTCAGATCTGATAGTTGCAATGTTGAAATCGTCAGGCCGCCGTTTTTTCCCTCTCGTCCCGCACCGCTGCCACCGTCCGCACGAACTTGCCGGGCACTTCATTCAACGTGCGCACGAACTTCGCAATTGGCGCCTGCATGATGCCCAGGAGCATGGCGAGCAGCTCCTGACGGCCAGGCATCCTCGCGAGTTCCGCCACTTCTTTGGCGGTCATCATCACGTTGGGCATGGCCCCAGCGCGGATCACGAATTTTTCGTGGTCCTTGGCAAACTCCTGCAATACCTTGGCGACCACGACCGGATCGCTGGAAATACCGTAGGCGAGCGGCCCGACCATCTTCTCGACGAGCCCCTTGAACGGCGTTTCGGCGACCGCGCGGCGCACCAGGGTGTTTTTCAGCACGCGCAGATAAACACCCGCGTTGCGCGCTTTCTTGCGCAATGCGGTCATCTCGCTTACGGGCAAGCTGCGGTACTCTGCCAGTATTACGGCCTGTGCCTTGGCGAGCTGGGCGCTCACCTCGGCCACTACTGCTTGCTTCTGTTCCAGATTGAGACCCAAGGTCTAACCTCCTTTCAAAATACGGCGACCGTGGATCCAGGAGTCAAGAATCGACATGTTCACCTGTTTCGGGTACACCGTCTGCGTAGGATTTCAGTCGTCAGCGTCAGCCGAGACCGGCTTTCAGCGTCCTTCCCAAAATTAAACCTCACGGTTCCTACGGTCTTGGACAACCCGCTGCGACTTGCGCCGCAGCAGCCCCAACGTTTTCATTTTATTACGGTTCTCGGTTTCGCTCAGCTCGACAAGCTCGACTGATCGATACGCACTCCCACGCCCATGGTGCTCGACACTGAGATCTTCCTGAGGAAAATCCCCTTGGTACCCGAAGGCTTCGACTTGTTCACCGCATCCACCAGCGCCCGCAGGTTCTCGGCGAGCGCGTCCACTGTGAACGAGGCGCGACCGATCGTGCACTGCACGACGCCGGCCTTGTCGGCGCGGTATTGAATCTGACCGGCCTTCGCGTTCTTGATCGCACCCGCTACGTCCTGGGTGACCGTGCCCACCTTGGGATTCGGCATCAACCCGCGCGGCCCCAGAATCTGGCCGAGCTGCCCCACCACGCGCATCGCGTCGGGAGTTGCAATTACCACATCGAAATCCAGCTTGCCGCCCTTGATTTCGGCGGCAAGGTCATCGAAGCCGACGATATCAGCGCCGGATTCCGTGGCTTGAGTGGCCTTGTCGCCCTGCGCGAACACGGCTATGCGAACGGCCTTACCGGTACCCTGAGGCAGCACGATCGAGCCGCGCACGGTCTGGTCCGACTTCTTGGCATCTATGCCGAGATTGATCGACACATCGACCGACTCGTTGAATTTGGCCGTTGCGCTATCCTTCACTATCTTCAGAGCCTCCTGCGCAGGGTAGGTCCTGGCGGGATCGACTTTGGCACGCAACGCCTGGTACCGCTTGGAAACATGCGCCATGACTAGCCCTCCACTTCCACGCCCATGCTGCGCGCGGCACCAGCAATCGTGCGCACCGCGGCTTCCAGATCCGCAGCCGTCAAATCCGGCATCTTGGCCTTCGCAATTTCCTCCGCCTGCGCACGCGTGATCTTCCCCACCTTCTCGGTATTGGGACGCGCGCTTCCCTTCTCAATCTTCGCGGCCTTCCGAATGAGCACGCTCGCGGGCGGCGTCTTCATGATGAAGGTGAAGCTCTTGTCGTGGTAAGCCGTGATTACCACGGGAACGGGCAGGCCCGGTTCCAATTTCTGAGTTTGCGCGTTGAACGCCTTGCAGAACTCCATGATGTTGAGCCCCCGCTGACCGAGCGCCGGGCCGATCGGCGGACTCGGATTTGCCTTGCCCGCTGGCACCTGCAGCTTGATGAGGGCCACTACCTTCTTTGCCATATCATTCTCCTTCCGGGTGCTGGCGGACGCTCAATGCGTCCTCCCCAAGTTCACGAACTATTCGATTCTGACGTTCGAATTCCTGCCCTCAAGCCTTTTCCACCTGGCTGAAATCGAGCTCTACAGGAGTGGAACGCCCGAAGATCGTAACCGACACTCGCAGCTTGTTCTTGTCGTAATTGACGTCTTCCACATTGCCGTGAAAATCCGCGAACGGCCCTTCTTTCACGCGCACCGCCTCGCCAACTTCGAACAGTACCTTCGGCCGCGGCTTTTCGACGCCCTCCTGGATCTGGTGCAGTATATTCTGCACCTCCTTTTCCGAGATCGGCGTGGGCTTGGTCGCAGTACCCCCGACGAAGCCGGTCACTTTGGGCGTGTTCTTCACCAGGTGCCAGGTGTCGTCGGTCATATCCATCTCGACCAGCACATAGCCGGGAAAGAACTTCCGCTCGCTGATCGCCTTCTGGCCGCTCTTCATCTCCACTACTTCCTCGACCGGCACCAGGATCTTCCCGAAACTTTCCTGCATTCCAGTGCGCTGGATACGATCCTGGAGAGTGCGCGCGACGGTTTTCTCGAACCCCGAGTAAGCGTGAACCACATACCACTTCTTGTTCATTGTCGGCTTCAGCTCAGCAATTTCTTCACGATCCATAGCAGGCTCGCATCCACCATCCATAGAAATAACGCCATTATCACGACGAAAACGAACACGATGCCGGTAGTCTGCAACGTTTCCTTGCGGGTCGGCCAGACCACCTTCTTCGTCTCGGCAATCGATTCCTGGGAGTACTCGTAAAACTCCTTGCCGGGCTGCGATGTCAAAAACACCACTGCGCCGCCGACCAGCCCCCCCAGTACGGCGGCTACCCGGATGATCATCGCGCGATCGCTCAGATAGTAAAACCCGGCAATGCCCACAATTACGAGCGCAAGTGCCGCGGCAATCTTGATCTTGTCTGCCATCGATTCAGACCCGTGTCCCAAGTTCCGGGTTGCGGTCGCATCCTTCAAGCCCATGCCTGTTCCTGCCCGGGGACCCCATACTCGTAACCAGCGACGCTATCGTTGGCAGGCCAGGAGGGTCTCGAACCCCCAACCTTCGGTTTTGGAGACCGACGCTCTACCAATTGAGCTACTGGCCTATAAGAAACCGTAAGCGGTGAGCCGTGAGCAGTGAGCGGATATTGACCGGCCCGCTTACTACTTACTGCTCTCCTTTATTCGATGACCTTTGCGACGACGCCGGCACCGACGGTCTTGCCGCCCTCGCGGATGG
>CAZQJF010000155.1:0-6997 GCA_964593735.1 uncultured Streptomycetaceae bacterium
TAATACCAACCGACATCCAGCCCCCGCGGATCGCTCGCCGCGTGCGCCGCGCCGGTCGGCTTCGATTTGAAGACGAGCTGCAGGTTGCCCCACTGGCGGCTCCTGGACTGCAGTTGATGTCCCCTGGATTCCAGCGCCGCTCGCCATTCCGGCGAGAACCCGTCCGGCTCCACCTCGACGCGGTCCGGCCACCATTGATGGTGATAGCGCGGCGCCCGAACGATCTCACCCAGATCGATGTTCGGCGCCCCCACATAGTCGAGTATCGCCATCAGCACCTGGCTCACGATGCGTGGCCCTCCAGGCGCTCCCAGGACCAGCACGCCCCGGGCATCCTCCACGAACGTGGGCGTCATGCTCGAGAGGGGACGTTTACCCGGAGCGACCGCGTTGGCGCTCCCGCCGTGCAGCCGGTACGCGTTCGGCGTATCGGGACTGAACGTGAAATCGTCCATCTCGTTGTTGAGCAGCACGCCGGTATCGCCGCCCACGATACCCGAGCCGAACAGCAGATTGATCGTGAGTGTCGCGGCAACACGGTTTCCTTCGGCATCGATCACTGACAGGTGCGTGGTATTCGGACTCGCTGCCCGAGCGGGCAGCTCCTCCCCCAGGGCATCGCTGCGTGTCGCAGACGCCGGGTCGATGCTCGCGGCGCGCCGCTGCGCATAGTCCTTGCTGACGAGCCGGTCCACCGGCACGGCGACGAAATCCGGGTCGCCGAGATAGCGCGCGCGGTCCTGGAATGCACGCCTCATCGCCTCGATCGCGAGATGCGCGTTGGCGGGAGCCCGCGCATCAGACGGGGCAAACCGCTCGAGGATGTTCAGAGTCTGCGCCAGTGCAATGCCGCCGGCGGACGGCAGCGAAGCGGAGGTTATGGTGGCGCCGCGATATTGAAAGCGGACGGGCGGGCGTTCGACGACCCGGTAACCGGCAAGATCGGCAAGCTGCCACACGCCGCCGTTGCCATTCACCGACTCGACCAGGGCCCGCGCCACCGTCCCGCCGTAGAAGCCGTCCGCGCCCGCGCCCGCCAGGCGTTCGAGCGTCGCCGCAAGTTCCGGTTGGCGCAGCAGGTGGCCGGCCTCAGGGGCACGCTGCCCGATAAGAAAGATGCGCGCGGTATCCGGATTGGACAGCAGGAGGCGCTCGCGCATCCGAGCAATGCGTGCGAAGCGTGGATCAACCTTGAAGCCCTCGCGCGCGTAGCGAATTGCCGGCGCAAGGCTTACCGGCAGCGGCAGGCTGCCGTAACGTCGCGCGACATGCGCCAGCGCTGCGGGCGCCCCGGGGATGGCGACCGACTTGCCGCCCCTGGTGGCCGCACCGGTCGGCCGGCCCTCGTCGTCCACGAACATTTCCCGCGCGGCGCTGCGCGGCGCGGTTTCGCGGGCGTCCACCATCACCTGGAAACCGTCACGCGCGCGATGCAGCAGCCAGAACCCGCCACCGCCCAGCCCCGACGAATACGGTTCGACCACGGCCAGCGTCGCTGCGACCGCAACGGCCGCGTCGAATGCATTGCCGCCCCGCTTCAGGATCTCGTGTCCGGCTGCAGTCGCAAGCGGATGCGCCGACGCGATCGCCTCGGAACGGGTCTCCTCCGCAGCGTGCGCCAGGCTCAGCGGGGCGATGACCAGCGCCACCGCGAACAGGAACGCTACGCGGGAATACCGATCAGCCACGGAAACACACGGAAATCAGGGAAACGATCCTCGGGATGTGTTTATCATAGCATCAGCGTCATAGTCGGTAGCGGTAAGAGCGCCTGTCAAAATGAAAGCTAGGCGCCTTGATGTAGAGTTAATATGAGGGGAGAGCGGTAGCGAGGGGCCATCCCCTCATTTTGTCAGGCACTCTAAGCGCTGCTCACCCTTCTGAAATGAGTGTAGAACAACTGGATGCTGCTTCCGATCGGCCGCGCCTGGCATGGTGGCGAGCCGCCTGCATCGTGCTTGCGGTCGCATACGCCGCGCCGGTGTGTTATTTCGCCTATAACCGCCTCGCGGAGGTGTCGCACCAGGCGCGTGAGCAGTTCATCGTTCATTACCAGCTCTGGGAGATGCATCCCGAGTACCAGGGCACGCCGCAGATGTGGACGCGCGTCGCGTCGCGGCTGTTGACCGACACCCAGCTCATGAGGCGGATACGCGCGAAGTACGGCAGGGAGCTTACGCAGGAGATCGAGCTCGACTATCAGCGCGATCTCACGCTGGCTCGTGCCGAAGTGGTCGTGGTCGCGGCGGCGGCCTGGGCGCTGCCGGTGGGCGCGCTGTATGGACTCGTTCTTGTTGCCGCGCGGCGACGCCGCGCGCCTCCCCACCCGCCGCAACAGCCCGTCCGGCCGCCCTCCTCCGACTCGCGATACCGGCCGTGATTCGCTAAGATTCCGATTCGAAATGCGTGATCCGTGATCCGTGAATCCACCACCCGTCGTTTGACAGCAGACAGGACAAACAATGACAACTTCGAAAAGTGCCATCGCTCACGATAGCCCCGTACGCTCGAGAGAGAGCGCGGAGTTCTGGGGCAGCGATGCCGTAGCCGCCATGCTGCGCGAGCTCGGCATCCGCTACGTCGCGCTCAATCCCGGCGCGAGCTACCGCGGACTGCACGACAGCATCGTCAATTATCTTGGAAACCGCGATCCCCAGATGCTGCTCTCGATCCACGACGAGAATGCGGTCGCCATCGCGCACGGCTACTGGAAGGCGTCCGGCCAGATGATGGCCGCGGCGCTGCACTCCAACGTCGGGCTGATGCACGCCGCAATGGGAATATTCGATGCCTGGTGCGATCGCGCCCCCGTCCTGATACTCGGGGCTACCGGCCCGTGGGATGCGACAAAGCGCCGCCCGTGGATCGACTGGATCCACACCACCTCCGACCAGGGCGCCCTGGTCCGCGACTACACCAAGTGGGACAACCAGCCGGGGTCGGTCGGTGCTGCGATGGAAGCCATCATGCGCGGGGCACAGATCGCGCAAACCGCGCCGCGGGGACCGGTATACATCAATCTCGATGTCACGATGCAGGAAGAAAAAATCGGCCCGCTGCCGGTAATGCCGGAGGTCACCCGTTATGCGGCGCCCGCGGCGGTACGGCCCGATCCCGAGGTCGTCGCGGCGGCGGCGCGGCTGCTCTCCGGCGCGAAGAATCCCCTGATGCTCGCCGGGCGTGTTTCGCGCAGCGTCGAAGGCTGGAACGCGCGCGTGGCGCTCGCCGAGAAGCTCAACCTGCGCGCGTTGACGAACCTGAAAACCGCGGCGGCGTTTCCGACCGATCATCGCCTGCACATCGGTCCGGCCGCCAACCGGCTGAGTCCCGAGCTGCAAAAAGCGGTCGCGGAGGCCGACGTGATCCTGTCCCTCGACTGGCTGGATCTTGCGGGCACGTTGAAACAGGCCTTCGGCGCCAGGCCGGTGACGGCGAAAGTCATCCAGGTTTCCTGCGACGCACACAACCATCGCGGCTGGAGCATGGACTACCAGGCGATGCCGCCGGTGGACGCATACCTCATGTGCGAACCGGAGGCCGCCGTTCCATTGTTGATTGAAGCGGTGAAGGCGCGCGCCGCGGCAGTGCCGGACAAGCCGGAGGCGCGGCTGCCGGCTGCACCGGCCGAAGCCGTGTCACTGCGAGGCCTCAGCGATGCGCTCAATGCTGCCACCAAGGGCATGGACGTCTGCTACACGCACCTGCCGATCGGCTGGCACGGCGCATACACGCAGTTCCGCCACCCGCTCGACTATCTCGGCGCCGAGGGCGGCGGAGGCGTCGGCGCGGGACCGGGAATCACGGTGGGCGCGGCGCTGGCGTTGAAAGGCAGCGGCCGGCTGCCGGTCGGGCTGCTCGGCGACGGAGACTTTCTCATGTCCAACACGACGATCTGGACCGCCGTGCACTACGGGATCCCGTGCCTCATGATCGTCTGCAACAACCGCTCGTTCTTCAACGACGAGCTGCACCAGGAGCGCGTCGCGATCGCGCGCGGCCGCCCGCCGGAGAACCGCTGGATCGGCCAGCGGATCAGCGACCCCGATATCGATCTCGCCGCGATGGCGCGCGCGCAGGGCGCAACGGGCATCGGCCCGGTCGACAAGCCGGCCGATGTGCTGCCGGCCGTTCAACAAGGTCTCGCAGCGGTGAAGGCCGGCGGCGTGTGCCTGATCGATATGCGGGTGCAGCCAGGGTATGACGCGGAGTGATGAGTGATGGGTGATGTAGCCAATCCGTAAGGGTCAGACTCAGGGCCAACTCAGGGCCAGACTCGACTTACCGTTCTCCGAGCCTGCCCCGGTCTTTTCCTGCAACTCAGCGCGGGTGATCCGCCTGGAACGGATTGCGAACCGTCAGCTGGCGCTCGAACGACTGCCCGTGCTGCAGATCCTCGGAGTACAACACTTTGCAACCCGCCAGTAGCGCCGACGCAACGATCATCGCATCGTAAATGTGCAACCCGTAGCGCGCAGCAACTGCCAGTCCGCGCTCGTGCGTCTCGATCGCGATTGAATCAACCGGGCACACTGCGCGCACCTCGGCGAGCATTTCGCGGATCTCCGGCCAGCTCATGCCGAGCTTGCGGGAGGCGACGGCGGCGATCTCGTTTAATACCTGGACGCTGACCCTGCCGCCGGCGGCGAGCAGTTCCTCCGCGCGGTCCGCCTTGGCTGTGTTCCCGGACAGCAGGTACAGGACCACATTGGTGTCGTAGAACACCTCAGCGGCGTTCATTGGCCTCGATCCGGTCGAACTTGAAGTCCGCCGGCAGCCTGCCCCGGAATTTGCGCAGGCGCGCCAGCAGCTCGCGCGCGCCCGGCGCCTTCTCCACGCCAAACGCCCGGGCGCCGATCACATGGACCTCGATATCGTCGCCTTCCTTGAGCTCTAGCGCTTCGACGACGGCGGCGGGCAAGCGAACCGCCAGACTGTTGCCCCATTTGGAAACCTGCATGGCTCATGCCTCCGTTAGATATACATGAAATAAATGTATATCAAGCGAGTTCCGATTGCAAGACCTGCAACGTGTGCCGCGTGGGAGTTGCGAACGTAAAAGTCACGTCTTGCTAGCTTCTTCGAGGCGATGTTCGACCCGAAATCGTGCTGTTTCGAGTGCGTTTGCGCACTTACTCACCGTTCACTCGAACCTACACTTGATCCCGTAGCGAAACGTCAGACCGACACCTAAAGGAATAGAGCGACGTGACGCGAGAGAAGACTTCAGGCAATCCGGCCTCTTAATTTGACAGGAAATCACCATGAACAAGCTGCTTTACTTCCTCGAATGTTTCCACTTTTATCGCCGGTTCGGTAATACAGTGGCCCTTTCCCTTGCGGCAGCAGCTCACGTCGTGTGTTTGAAGGCGCATTCAACGGCCACGGCGCGGTTGAGCGGGCACCTCCAGGGTTAGTCGGTCATCCCGGAAACACATCACCCGCATCTCGTCACCTGCATCATTGCCAGGGCATCAGCGAAGCGTGTATCACATCCGGCACGCCTTTGCCGCCGACCGACCGGATCGCAAGGTCCACATCCTTCAGGCCAAACTTGTGGGTGGTAACCTTCTCCAGCGGAAAGCGCTTCGACGCCAGCTGTTGAAGGGCCAGCTCGCACGCCTTGTAGCTGTGTCCGCGCGCGCTCTTGATGGTGATGAATTTCACCGTGACTTTTTCCAGCGGGAAATTCGGAAACTCCTTCATTTCACCCTGGACCACGATAGTCCCGCCTTTGCGTTTCAAAGCATCCACGCCGAGCAGGATCGGGGCAGTCCCGGCGCCGGCGGTGCAGTCGAGCGCAACGTCCACCCCCTTGCCGCCCGTGATCGCCATGATGCGCGCGAGCGGGTCTTCCTTCTGCACGTCGATCACGTAATCGGCGCCCAGTTGTCTGGCGACCTCCATGCGCGCGCCATCCCTGGAAGTGCCCGTCACGATGATGAGCGAGGCGCCCGCCTGCTTGCAGACCACGGTCTGGGACAAGCCTTGCTGGCCCGGGCCCTGGATGAGCACCGTGGAGTCATAGCCCACGCCGCCGTCGAACAACGACCATTCGACACCGTTCGCCATGGGAGTCACCAGTCCGGCCAGTTCCGGCGTGACGCCCTTCGGTACTTCGTGCACGACCGCGTTCCACGGCAGGTACACATACTGGGCGAAGCCGCCCCAGAGGTGCGGCGCCTTTTCGGCCGACGTGTAGCCGTAGCGGATACCGTCGGGGTTGGAGCGCCAGTCCGTGTTTTCACAATGGCGGTACTGGCCGAGGTGGCACCACTCGCATTTGCCGCACATGACATAGTGCTCGACGAACACGAGGTCGCCTTCCTTGAAGCCCTTGCGCCGGGTAAACTCGCGGCCCGCCCTGGAGATGGTGCCGATGTTCTCGTGGCCCATGATCACGGGCGCGTTGGACGGCGGATGCTGGTACAGCTTGACGTCGGTGCCGCAGATTCCGGCGACTTCCATTCTCAGGAGCGCGCTGTCCGCCGGCACATCCGGCATCGGGTACTCGCGGAACTCGGTCTTGCCCGGCCCCGTCCTCACGGCTGCCTGCACTTTTTCCGCCACGGCTAGCCGTGCCGCTTGGGTGGCCGCTGGTGAAACTTCCTCTGCGGCTTCCGGCCCCGGTCGCGGTGGGGTCCCCCACCGCCCCCCCCGCCGCCGCCGCCGCCGCCAGGCTTGGGATGACCGCCGGGGGAATTACTATTCCCGCGCATGCCTTGATCCGGGGCGCCCGGCCGATTTCCTGCAGCCAGCGTGATCTCGAGCTCGTTGATCTCATCCCACTCGGCATCGGTACGCTGTCTTTCGGGAATCGAAAGCAGCGCCTGCAGGCGGGCACGGGGGGAAATGGGCTGCGGTTCATTCTCATTCATGTCGGCATTTTCGCATCATTCGACGGGTGTGGGGAGCAGAGTGAAAAAAAGGCCCGGAGCCGGCCATTAAATAGCAGATCGCCATTGATGATCGCCTGGCAGCCTGCCGGACTTGAAGCTCC
>CAZQJF010000156.1:0-6988 GCA_964593735.1 uncultured Streptomycetaceae bacterium
GGATCGGCGGAACGAGGAGCAGGGGCCCGCTTGCGGGATGCGACCGTGGAGCCGATCAAGGCGCGTCGAGTACCGTGGCCGATCCATGCGCGTCTCCGGGGTCAGATCCCAGAGGGGCCCTCTTCCGCCCTTCGACGCGCCCGAATTCGGGGATGCGACCCAAGGAGGGCGGGTCGAGACGTGGAGCAGGGGCCCCGCTTGCGGGGATGCGACCGTCGAGGCGCGCAGGTCAGCCGGCAGCTCCCAGTTTCGAATTTTCGGCCATCCGTCCGGAGGCTGACGCCGGGCCGCCGACGCGATTGTGGTGGCATATCGATGACTTGGCAGAGGCGGCGGCATGAGCGGCGGCGCTCCGTGCGTCACCGTACAGACCGGGCTCCTGCTTGCCAGTATCCTGTCTGCCGCGGGAGCCTGGACTCCGGGATTTCACGATTCCCTGGTCCCGCGTGCCCTCCAGCCGGGTCCTGGCTGCAGCGGACCCTGCCGAATCGTTTCCACACAAGAGCCCCCATGAAAATCCCTGCTCGCCTCGAACCGCTCGTCGAAGATGGACTGGTCGATGAGGTCATCCTCCAGCTCATGAGCGGCAAGGAGGCCACGGTCTTCGTAGTCCGCTGCGGGGAAGAATTGCGCTGCGCCAAGGTATATAAGGAAGCCAACCAGCGCAGCTTTCGCCAGAGCGTCGATTACCGGGAAGGCCGCAAGGTAAAGAACAGCCGCCAGACACGCGCCATGCAGAAAGGCACGCGCTATGGCCGGAAAGCCCGGGAGGAATCGTGGCAAAGCACCGAGGCGGATGCCTTGCACCGGCTTACCGCGGCGGGCGTGCGCGTTCCCAGGCCTTACAACTTCCTGGAAGGGGTGTTGCTGATGGAGCTGGTGACCGACGAAGACGGTAACCCGGCGCCCCGGCTCAACGATATGGAATTCACGCCGGAACAGGCACGCGCGCACCACCACACATTGATGATGCAGGTCGTGCGCATGCTGTGCGCCGGAATCGTCCATGGCGATCTCTCCGGATACAACGTACTCGTCGGCAGTGCAGGGCCGGTTCTCATAGACCTGCCGCAGGCTGTGGATGCCGCGGGCAACAATCACGCCGGCACCATGCTGGAGCGGGATGTCGCCAACCTGACGACGTGTCTGGGTCGTTACGCGCCGGAACTGCTGACGACCCAATACGGAAAAGAGATCTGGTCGCTCTACGAGCAAGGCGACCTGCACCCGGAAGTCAAGCTCACGGGCCGTTTCCAGCGCAGCCTGGCGCCGGTGGACCTGGGGAGCGTGGTACGGGAAATCGATGATGCGCGCGCCGAAGACGCTATGCGGCGGTTGAGACAGCAGCGATAGATCGGAGCAGCGTGATCGGCGCCGACAGCAATATCACCGCTTACTTGCCGCACGCGCAGCAGCCGCGGCACGCCGGACGAGGGTGGGATGCAGCACACCCAGCTTCGGTGTCTGCCCGCAGGGTGCGCCGGGCGCCACGGAAAACCAGATGTCGTTGAAGTCCAACTCGAATGTCTCGCTCAGGTTGAACTTCGTCGGGTAGCTGAGCCCCGCGGCCTGGTAGGCATCCCGGTCTGCTGGGGTGATCGCGAATTCCCCGGCGTATAGCGCATCGACTTTACGGCTCGTGCCGTAAGCCACTTCGGCCACCGTATTTCCGCCGCACTCGCCGACGCGCAATACCAGGGCTGGGCGGGGCTTGGGACCGGGAACGGGCAGCCTCTCTTGCGGAAAGCGGCACCAGACGATATCCCCGGGAAGTGGAGCCGGAAACCAGCGGAGCTCCGTCCCCGGCATCAGAACAGGCTTACGTTTACCTTCATCCGCCCGCCCGGCTGAAGCCGGCGAATCTCGTTCTTCTGCTCATCGGTCAAAGGACCGCTGTCGGCTTCGTAGCGCGGCAGCGTTTGCCGGGCGAAAAGGGCGAGCGCGACATGAATAACCTGCGTTTCCGAGACACCGAGCGATTCGGCGAGCTTGACCGCCGTGGCGCGGGAAACACCGTACGCCGAGTCCTTTTCGCGGTATCGAAGCAGGATGCCGGCACCTGCCGCTTTCTTCCGCTTTGTGCTGCGTCTGGCCGTCATGGGCAGTGCTCCGGATGTCTGATATACAAAGTATATCACCCGGAAGGATGCGCGACTATGCCGCGAATCACCGAGAAGCAAACATATTCAACCGCAGAGCCGCGCAGCAAGGTGAGAGGACAGGGAAAGCACGCTACATGATCTTGTGGTTCTTGCGCTCTCCTCTTTCCTCCGCGCCTTGGCGGTCAATTGAATTTGCCCTTCTTGGCGGCCTTGGCGTCTTGGCGGTTAATACTTAATTCGCCTCGAAGCAATAAAACAAACCGGCACCCCCCGTGCTGCGCAGGGCCTCCTGGCTGCAGCCGCGCGTGGGATGCGAGGAGTTCCAGGATTTCGAAGCGGAGTCGTCGCGCAGGCCCGTGCGGTCGTGGTGGCCGACCATCGCCGCGCCATCACTGCCGCTCCTCGTCCAGTTGCCGCAGGTCCGGTCCGCCGCTCCCTGAAATGCCGTGCCGTCCGGCTGCGAGCCGGTGAGGATGTCGTGCATGTTGGGCGTGTCGCCGGCGCCCTTCACGATCTCGCCCTTTTCGTTCAGCGCGGTCTTCTTGTTGAGGTTGTTGTTGCCGTGCAACTCCTCGAGGTTACGCGCGATGACCACTCCTTTCGCGTTCTGCCATGGACCGTTGCCGATGCGATCGCGGGCATGCTGCGTCGGCGAGTTGCGGGTGAGGGTCGTGCTGAGATAGGCCCGCCAGTTGCGCAGCCCCGCGCCAACCTCGGTTGCGAGGGCCTGGCAAATGCCGTCCGCGCCCATCACGCCGCCCAGGTCCGCGCCCCTGCCCGAGCCTTTGCTCGTGACGAAGAAACTCAGGCCGTGTTGATTCTTGTAGGTCTCGAAGGTCTCGCAGCCCGCCAGAGCGAGCGATAGCGAAACTACCAAAGAAACTGTGCCGATGCGCGCCTTGCTCATGAACCCTCTCCCCGGTCGTGAATCGTGAACCGTCACGCTTCCGCAACCGCCTTCTTGTCGCCCACCGACCGCAGGACCGGACGCGGCAGCGCCGGGTGGCGCAACTGCGGATCCGCGAATTGCAGGTACTGCGGACCGATATCCGCTATGGTGTTGCACCCCAGCAGCGCCATCACGCGGCTGATTTCCTCGCGGAAAATTTCGAGCGCGCGGACCGCGCCCGCTTCGCCGGCGGCGGCAACGCCGTAGAGGGTCGAACGCCCGACCATCACCGCGTTAGCGCCGAGCGCCAGCGCCTTCACCACGTCGCTGCCGCGCCGGAAGCCGCTGTCCACGAACACCGTCGCCCGCTTGCCGACGGCATCCACGATCTCGGGCAGCACTTCCATCGGCGAGATGATCCCGTCCAGGTTGCGCCCGCCGTGATTGGATACGTCTACGCCATCGGCGCCGTGATTGACCGCCTCCGCCGCGTCGTGGGGGTCGAGCATGCCCTTCACGATGAGCTTGTGCGGCCAGATCTTGCGCAACGCGTCGAGATCGCCCCAGCTGATCGAGTCGGTGCGCAGGCTCGAGCGGCCCATCGGGCCCGCGGTCATTTTCGCCCTGGCCGCGGCGGGGTAGTTCTGGTACATCGGCATGCCGGTCGTGAGCATATAGCGTCCCATTACGCCGAGCAGCCAGCGCGGATGGGACAGCATGTCGACGGCGCTCCTGGTCGAAAGCGTAAACGGCAGCGTGAAGCCGTTTCGAATGTTGTACTCGCGATTGCCCGCGGATACGCCGTCCACGGTAACCACGAGGGCCTTGTAGCCCGCCGCCCTGGCGCGCTGCACCAGCTCGTGCGACATCGACCGGTCCGGCCACAGGTAGAGCTGGAACCAGAGTTCGCCGCCCGCCTCGTCGGCAACGCGCTCCATCGCGGTCATCGAGCCGGTAGCAAGCGTGAACGGTATGCCCGCCGCCCTGGCCGCTCGCGCCAGCGCGAGCTCCCCCTCGTACCACAACAAACCCGCGGTCCCGGTCGGCGCGATCACGAGCGGCATCTTGTGCTTGACGCCGAATATCGTGGTGTCCTGGCTGCGCTTCGAAACGTCCACGAAGGTGCGGGTTTTGAACCGCAGGCGGTCGAATACCTCGCGGTTGTTCCGCAGCGATACCTCGTCCTCGGTGCCGCGATCCATGAACTCGAACGGGCCCCGGGGCACGCGTCTTTTCGCCATGTCGCGCAGGTCGAAAATATTATAGGCCTTCACTTTTTTGCTCATGGCTCGCTCCTCAGACAAACGGGATGCCCGTGGTCGAGATTGTAGCGGCTTTTGTATCTCACTTGGCCAGCCCGACGTCGGTCATCGCGCGCTTCAGCAGCCCCCTTTCTTGGCGGCACTGGCGTCCTGGGGGTTAAACTATGGGTATGACTCCGAACGACGAGTTCTCCGGCAAAGTCGCCCTCGTCACCGGCGCGGGCCGCAACATCGGGCGCGCCATCGCCCTCACGCTGGCAGCGGGCGGCGCGACGGTCGCGGTCAACACGCGCGCTTCCCGCCAGGATGCGGAGAAGGTCGCACAGGAGATCCGGGATGCCGGCGGAAAAGCGCAGGTCTGCCTGGCGGACGTCGCCGATCCCGGCGCAGTGCAGGCGATGGTCGACGAAATCATCGCGCGCTTCGGACGCGTGGATATCCTCGTGCTCAACGCCTCGGTGCGCAAGGAAGTGCGCTTCACGGAAATGACTTTCGAGGAATGGAGAACCGTAATGTCCATCTCGCTCGACGGCTCGTTTCACTGCATCAAGGCGTGCCTGCCTTCCATGATCGAGGCCGGCGGCGGTCACATCATCACGCTCGGCGGCGACACCGCGCTTTCGGGCGCCGTGGGCAAGGTGCACAGCTCCGCCGCCAAGAGCGGGCTCGCCGGCATGACGCGCGCGCTGGCGCGCGAGCTCGCACAGCACGGCATCCGCGTGAACTGCGTGTCGCCGGGGCATATCAACACTACCCGCCCTGCCCACCGTTCGGCGCGGCCGAATCCGGGCAGCCACATCCCGATCGGGCGACACGGCGAGCCGGACGAGATCGCGGCGACTGTCCGCTTCCTGTGTGGACCGGGAGCGGGCTTCATCACCGGCCAGACCCTGCACGTCAACGGCGGCATGCTGATGTCGAACTGAAGAGCGTGCCTAACCGTGCCGGTCGGCGCATGATCCTGGCATTGTTGGCCACTTCAACGCCGCCGGTAAGGACCCCTTGACGCGGTTCCCCGGTCCATATAGTGTACCGGGCAGGCTGTTTAGTCCCGAGTACTCGAGATCGTCGATTGCTGTTCGTTCGTTCTTGTTGGGCTTTGAGATAAACACCGATCGGGCTCAAGCCCAATTTCAACTTTTTAAGGAACGAAATATGTCTACCGGAACAGTAAAGTGGTTCAACGATGCGAAGGGTTTTGGCTTCATTACTCCTGACGACGGCGGCGAGGATCTGTTCGCGCACTTCTCTGCGATCAACATGCAGGGATTCAAGACGCTGAAGGAAGGCCAGAAAGTCTCCTTCGAAATCACCGCAGGCAACAAAGGCAAGAAGCAGGCGAGCAACATCCAGGCTGCGTAAGCGGCCCTGCCTGCACCAGGAAAGCCGGGCTCAGGCCCGGCTTTTTTCATTCCGCGAGACCCTCGCCGCTTCATCACTGCATTACTTCGCAAGGAAATCACCGTGAAAGTCGCTGGTCAGAACAAGATCATGGGCCGGAACATCGGCGCCGCCATGAGCCAGGGCGCCGCCCCGGATCGCTTCGGCAAGGACGCCGGGGCCGCGGCCCTGAGCCGGCGCGAGCGGCGCACTCTCGAGCAGGCACAGGGCCTCGTGCCGTTCGCGGTCAAGCTGGACGCGGATCTCGTGCAGCGCATCCAGGCGCTCGCCCAGGAGCGCAAAACGGGGCTGAACGAGCTGGTGACGGAATTGCTGAAGCAGGGCCTCGACGGCAAGTAGTCAGGAGCTTTCGAGGGTAGAGCATGACGACGGCGATCCTCTCCGCCACAATCACCCTCGGGTGAGGCATGCAGATCGATTACGAGCAGCTCGACAAGAGCATATTGAAGATCAATCTTTCCGGCCGGATGGACGTGGCCGGCAGCCAGCAAATCGATCGGAAGTTCGCGGATCTCACCGCTCCGCCGAGCCGCGCCGTCATCGTCGATCTGTCGAAGGTCGGCTTCCTCGCCTCCGTGGGCATCCGGACACTGCTCATCAATGCCAAGGCGCTGCAGGCACGCGGCGGCAGAATGGTGCTGCTCAACCCCGACGTGAGCGTCGCGCGGGTGCTGGAGCTGTCGGGCGTCGACGTGACGATCAGCGTGTTCCGCGATCTGCAAGCCGCCCGCGCCGCCCTCGCCGGGAAATCCTCCAGCTAAGGGCCCCCGTGCCCCAGCCCTCCAGTCACGGCCTGGAACTCCGCAACGAGTTGTCCGAACTCGAGCGGATGAGCGTCTGGATCCACGTGACCGGCAAACTCATGGAGCTGCCCGACGCGATCCTGTCCGATCTGGATCTTTGCGCAGCCGAAGCAGTTCACAACGTCATCGCCTATGCCTACGAAGACTCGTCTCCCCACCGGATCCACGTTCGCCTCAGCCGGGAAGCTACCCGTGTAAATCTCGAAGTCGAGGACGACGGCACGGCCTTCAACCCGCTGGAGTACCCGCCGGCGCCGTCCGTTTCCAGGCTCGAACAGGCGCCGCTCGGGGGGCGCGGCATACACCTCATACGCGGCCTGATGACCGAATGCGAATATCGCAGGCACGACGGAAAGAACATCCTGACGATGGCTCGCGCCTTGTGAGGAAGTTCTGAACAACCAGGAGTCGTCATTCCCGCGCTGCGCGAGGATGACTTGTGCAGAGGTTTCCCAAGAGTGCCCAACAAAATGACTCCTCTTCCCTCATCCCCAACCCTTCTCCCGGGGGGAGAAGGGCTTGCCTTCCCTC